>CAZZCM010000001.1:0-28659 GCA_964652445.1 uncultured Muribaculaceae bacterium
TTCAAAAAAAATATAGACCATAGTCCATATTTTAGGCACTTATTTTTTATCATTAGAAAGTTTATCGATAGTTGCCTCTGAAACTTCTACAACCTTAGTTTTAATTGCATTAGCCGATTTTTCAATTACTGGAGTTCCCTTTTCGATTGCATACTCAACTAATTTTTCGGCTTGTTCACGAAGATTTTTAGCTTGTTTTTTGGCTTCGGCTAAAACAGTCTCTTTATCTAAATTATCGAGCCCTTCTTTAAGTTCTTCAATTTTAGCCTCAACGGTTAACTTAACATCCTCGGCGTCAATACTTCTAACCTTTTTCATTAAATCATCAAACATGTTTTTCAAATCAGCTCTTGTTTCTTCACCTTTTTTAGGTGCGAATAACAAACCCAAAGTCGCTCCAACTCCTGCACCAAGTGCAAATTTCCCTAAGCCTTTTTTACTCATCTTTCTTATCCTTCTTTCTATTAATTAAATTTTCAATACTATTCGCAACAAACGACACGATACTATCGCTAATGCTGGCAACAACATCTGTTGTATTATCTATAATATGAAATAAGCCATCCAATTTTGACGATTTTTCTTGAATATCATCAAGAGTTGTATCAACTTTACTCAAAGTTTTAATTGCTTTAACCACTAAAACAATTAAAGCAATTACTAAAACAATTAGAGCTATATAGAAAATTGTTCCCATTAATTCTACTAAATCAATCATTTTTATCTCCTTTTTCATACAAAGAATCAATCATTCCAAATAATTCAGTATCACTTATTTTTCTTGGAGTTTTCTCTTTTGTTTTTTTCGTAGTAGGTTCATCTTTGCCTAGTTCTTCCTCGAGTAAATCAGTAAGCTCTAATTCTGCATTATCAGATACATGTCTAGGTTTTTCTCCAAGTATATCTTCACCCATAATTGCAGACTCATTATCAATCACATTCATAACGTCATCTTTTTTCGCATCTCCAACGGTCATATCTAAAGGTTCAATTTTTTCAGCTTCATCATCACCAAATAACGCACTATTATGACCAAACAAAGTAGTTTCAATATCATCTTCTAAGGTTCCATATGCCTTATTTCTGATTTCATCAACTGTGGCTTCTTTAGGATTATAGTAAGTCCGTGGTCTATCAGATTTAGTTCTAATATCTTCCTTTTGATAATTTTTGTCTAAAATTCCATAAACTGGTGAAATAATTGGAGTTGGTTTAAACACCTTTTTTTCTTCCCTAGGTGGGCTGTAAACCTCTTTGGTATCTTTTTTATAAGCCGATTCCTTACGATAAGATGATTTTCTTTTTGGTTGCTTTATTGGTTCCTCAGCCTCTAAAGCACTAAAATCATCGTCGTCAAAAAATGGAAATTTATATTCTTCTTTTTTAGGTTCCTCTTGCTTCACTGCTACATCTGGAGTTTCTACAGGTTCAGTATCGCTCCTTCTAGCTGGCGAAGGTATCTCCACTTGAATAACTTCTTTTTTTATTGGCTCTTCTGGAATTACTTCCTCCTCAACTTCCTCAGTAAATAAATTTTTAAACTTGTCCATTAGTCCCATTTTAAACACCTCTAATCTTGATTGTCTTCGTTATCTTCATAACGTAAAAAACTATCACTTTCTTCTTTTTTAGATGAAAATTCATCATACTTGTCTTCTTTAGTTTTTAAAAAGTCCTCATCTAATGATAATTTTATTATATTGTCATTGTATTTTATTGTCGATAAAATGTAGGAGGAATTCAAAACTGTTTCTTCAATATCTTCCTTATATACTAAAGCTTCAATTTTCGCATAATTATAAACGAACTCGACCAAATATTGATTATTAGATTTTTCTGTAATTTCCAAGTAACCAACACTATCATCATTATTAAGTTTCCTAGAATAATATTTCGAATCATCTTCCTTATACTTAAGACTGTTATTATAATAATAACTAACTTCATCTAAATACAAATAATAATACACGCCATTAGAATAAAGCCTATCATTAGTCCCATTGCTGTCGATATAAGTAACTCCCCTTGGAACATAATACTTATACCCGATACCAATACGATTATATAAAGCATTGTCTTTAGAGAGTACCACATCTACAATGTTGTCAATGCTCGTGGTATCAATTCTAACAATCGTACACCCCGTCAGCATTACCATAAGCAAACAGATAATAATACATTTCTTTTTCATATAACACCTGCTTCATTATAAATTATATCAAACTTTGTTTTATTTGGATAGTTTTTTAAATACTTGACATGTAAAGAAGTGTCTATTTTGTTACCTTAACCATATAAATGGGATATCCCATACTAGAAAAACGCTCTTCATACTCCGTTTTCACATTAAAATAATCATCCTTATGAAGATCTAAAGATAACTCCTCTATCTTATATCCATAATTAGTAAAAGTCTTAAGCGAGAATTCAAAAAAATGTCTATTATCAGTCTTTTGAATAATAACATTTTTACCAGCAAAAATACTATCATAACGTTTTAAAAATCTTTCACTGGTAAGTCTTCTATGGGTATGTCTTTTTTTAGGCCATGGATCTGAAAAATTCAAATATAAAACATCGATTTCATGGTCGAAAATATCTTCGATATTTGTCGCATCAAATTTAATCAGCTTAAGATTGGCAAGGCCCTCAACATCTTGTTTTTGAACTGCCCTAACAATTACACTATCATACATTTCAATCCCAATAAAGTTAATATTTGGAAAAGCTTTAGCCATATTAATAATAAACTGGCCTTTGCCTATTCCTATTTCTAGGTGCAACGGATTATTATTATGAAATAAACTTTTAAATATTCCCTTATAATCACTTGGATTTTCTATAACATATTTAGAGGCATCAATAATCAATGATGCCCCTTTAATGTTTTTTAAACGCATTTAATCACCCTCTTTTTATTTAAACTACAAATCAGAATCATTTGGCTTTTTACTAAACGTATAGCCTTGACTTAAGCCAGCATAAATCAAATCATTGGCTATTGTCATATCTTCTTTATCTAATGTAGAATAATCTATATCATTATTTTCTAGCATTTCCATAAGTTCTTGTTCAAGACGAGTTAACCATTTCTCACAATAAATGATATTTTCATTAATATTATAAGAAAAATCCTTTTGGAGTTTCAAATCTAACTTTAAGGCTCTTGTTTCTTCAGTTAATTTTTCTCTTGGATCTGCATTTTTTTTCTTTTCAAGCTCTAGCGATAAATCCTGTTTTTTATGTTCATGGATTTTTGCTCTTTTAGTAAGTATTTCAATATTTTCTTGATAATTACTTATATTGATTTTAGCTGTTTTAACAAGGGCAATTGTCATAACAATATTGGCAAAACTTATAACTCCACTCAAAGCACCAATCAACCACTGTCCAGTAGTAAGCGTCATTACTCCAAGTAATGCGAATACTGCAGCTATAATTCCAAATGGAATCCATCTATATTTTTGTTCTTTTTTATTCTTATCAAGCATTCTCTCTTCAAATTTTATTGATTTTTTAGTACTATTCAAACTATTGTCTAAAATATCAATCTGCCTATTTAATGTCATCATTTCTTTTTCATAATTTCTTATTTCATCTGTTTCATTAATCATTTTCTCTAATTCGGATTGTATTTCGTCAGAAGAATTTTTCTCTATATATAACTTTTCTAATTCTTCCTTAGCTCCTTTTATTTCTTTAAAAATATCTTTGTTTTTCATGGGTCAAAACCTCCATCGGAAACTAATATAACACATTTCGCACAAATTTTCAACAAAAGCATATACTTTATTAGAAAGTTAAAGGGGGAATTTATTTTGAAAAAAGATCGTAATTGTGGAGGCACTACTCCATATCCAGTATATCCAATGTATAGTGGAGCTATGCCAGGGCCAATTCCAATGACTGGTGTAAATATGCCTATGCCCATAAATGCACCAACATGGACTACACAAGGTTTTGGAAGTACTCAAAACTACACTGACTCAGAAATCAATACATTAAGTAATCAAGTAAACTCGTTAGAACAAAGAGTTTCTAATCTAGAAAACATGATTAATAAAATCTATTCAAATAATTATAATTCATCTAATTTTCAAATGATGTAAAAAAGCTTCACAATTAAGTGAAGTTTTTAAATAATTAAAATTGTACTTTTGGCACTTCTTTTTCAGCTTCTGGAGCTTCAAAGAATTCTTCAGGTTTAAATTTAAATATAGAAGCCACAATATTAGATGGGAACATCTCTAATTTATTCTTATAAACCATTACTGCATCATTATAAAATTGTCTAGCATAAGAAATTTTATCTTCTGTTTCTTTCAAATTATTTTGTAAATCTAAAAAGTTTGTATTAGCTTTTAAATCAGGATAAGATTCAGATAAAGCAAACAATCTTCCTAAAGCATTAGTAAGTTCTCCAGCTGCCGCCATTTCCTCATGAGGATTATTCGCATTTACAGATTTGTTTCTAGCTTCGACAACTGCATCTAAAGTTGTCTTCTCATGAGAAGCATAACCTTTTACAGTTTCAACCAAATTAGGAATCAAATCATTTCTTCTTTTAAGTAAAACATCAATTTGAGACCAACTATCCTTAACTTTGTTTTTTAGGTTTATTAAACCATTATAAGTTCCTATTACGTACAAAATTAATAAAATTACAACTATCGCAATAATAATTAATGCTACCACACTCATTCCTCCATTCTATTAACATTATACACTATTTTTTCAGAAAAATATATATCTACTGTATAAAAACCAATATTTCTCGCCATAATGAAAATGGAAAGGAAAGTGGGAAAATGAATATAAGTATTAGAGGATATATAAAAGATAATTTTAAAAACACAAATGAACAAGAACTTAAAGATTCAATCGAAAGTTCTTTAAAAGAAACAGCTGAAGAAACTTTACCTGGATTAGGTGTTTTCTTTGAAGTGCTTTGGCAAAATAGTGATGAAGACCAAAGAAACAATATTATTAAAAATCTAACCAAGGGATTTAACTAGTTATTAAACTAGTTTTTTATATTAAAAACGTCCATAAGAACGTTTTTAAGGTGCCTATCTGTTACAAGCATTATACCCAACAAATTGTGGGGCTGAGAAGGTATTTCCACTAAAAGTAACTTTATAAGTGGAGCCAATATTTGTTCCCACTTGACACTCTTTTTTAGTATCTGTACTAAATAAAAATTCATTAGGTCCAAAATTAAATGAACTACTATCAATATTGGCGTTATTGACGATAGTATTTAAAGTTGAATCGGTTTTTGCAAGTTCGACAAAGGCTGGATCAGAAATATTAGATTGTAATAAAGATGTTTTTAAATCATAAACCCTATTAATAGATGAATCATACGCTACTACATTAAGATTACTAGGATTTACTGAAAAAATAAATAACTTATTATCAAAAATTCCAAAATTATTTTTATAATCCGTAGAAGCATACCTGACCACACGTTTACCGTCAATATACACACCTGTACTGTTATCATTTTCGTCAATGGAACCATTATAATAATAAACTTCAATTTTTAATTCATTGCTATCTAAAATCATATCATTAATTTTAAGTTTATTTAGTCCTCCACAAAGTGTTGAAGTTTCGCCATTCACAATGGTACCATAATCAGCATTATTAATATCAAAAGTACAATTATCAGAAATTGTATTATCAGTCTTTGTCTCGATTTGATCTTTAGAATTATTAGTATTCATAAGGAAATTATAAATTAAATAACCGACTAGTAAAATAATTACTGCCACTAAAATATAAATAAATATAACTCGAACCTTTTCCCCTTTCATTCTATCACCTCTATTATTCATAATAACATTTTTTATAACAAAAATATATAGTTTAATTTAATTTTTTCAAAATATTTGCCACAACCTGCATTTGATCAAAACGTTTTTCAACCTTACCAATAACTTTAATAATATCACCGGGCTTTGTATCATAATAACGATTATAAACTTTAGGAAATAAGACAATATCAACTTTTGCCAGCTCATCGCTACCTGTAATAAACATCATTTTCTCCTTTTTCCTAGTGTCGATAACCTTAATTTTTTCAACATACACAACCATTTCGACAATCCTATCAAAGTAAGAAGCTAGATGCCTTAAATCAATAGCTTTTTCCACCTTAAGCTTATATTCTGTGGTTGGATGATTTCTCAAATAAAATCCATAAACCTTAAGTTCATAATTCATAATTTCACTCTTAGAAAACTCATCAACCACATTTAATTCTGGTTTCATTTGTTCGTCATCAAGTAAATCACCAATCTCTGCATAGTTCGCAATAAGTTCTAAATTATTAATTAATGTCTTTCGATTATAACCTAACTTATCAAAAGCACCAGCTAATATCAAATTCTCTAGGACTTTAATGTTAACGGCTTTGCCATAACATCTTTTAACAAAATCAAAAATATCTCTAAAAGGTTTATCACCTCTAGCTTCTAAAATAGTTTTAACCGCTGTTATCCCCACTCCTTTAATATTTGTAAGTGGAAAAACGATGTCCTTATCACAAACAAAGTAATTATCCTTACTTACATTAATATTTGGTAAAATAACTTCAATTTTATTAAGTTTGCATTCATATATATATTCTTTAGTTTTAGACTCACTGTTAATAGCCGAAGAAAGCAAATTCTTCATAAAAATCAGTGGATAATGAGCTTTTAAATAGGCCATTCTATAGGATATCATTGCATAGGCAACTGAATGTGATTTATTAAATCCATACGAAGCGAAACTCAAAATCATATCATAAATTCTAGTTGCCAAAGCTCTATCATAACCCCTAGCTACACTTTGGTTGATAAACTTATCTTTTCCAGACGCTAAAACATCGGCTTTTTTCTTGCTCATTGCTTTCCTTAAAATATCAGCTTCGGCAAAGCTATAACCAGCCATCACATTGGCAATTTGCATAATTTGTTCTTGATAAATAATAATCCCATAAGTTGGTTTCAAAATTCCCTCTAAACTCGGATGAAAATAGTTGATTTTCTCATAACCGTTTTTCCTTTTAATATAAGAATCGATATTTTTCATTGGACCTGGTCTGAACAAAGCTAGTGCGGCCCCGATATCTTCAAAAGTCGTTGGTTTAAATTTTCTTAAAAAGTTAATCATCCCTTCTGACTCAAACTGAAAAACCCCAACCGTATTAGCCTGATTAAAAACATCTAAAGCTAACGCATCATCCTCGGGGATATTATCAAAATCCAAATCGGGGATTTCTGATAGAATATTGTTAATTAAGGTTAAATTTTTAAGACCTAAAAAATCCATTTTAAGTAAACCAATTTCTTCTAAATAAGTCATATCATAACCGGTTGTATAAAAATTATTATGACCTTTATCAAGGGGAATAACCTCATCTAAATCGCATTTTGACATGACAATACCTGCTGCATGAACTGATGAATGTCTTTTTAAACCTTCAAATTTTAAAGCAATTTTATAAACCATACGCAAATCTTCATTTACTTTAAGTAAGTCTTTGACTTGAAATATTTTAGAATTTTCCATTAAGGAAAGTCTAGGATCCATTTGCTTGCTGAGTAAGTCTAATTTCTTAGTGCTGGCATCTAAAACTCTTCCAACATCTTTTACTGCTTGTCTAGCTCCCATCGTTCCAAAAGTAATAATGGGCGCTACTTTTTTAAAGCCATACTTTTTAATACAATAATTCGAAACCTCATCACGTCTAGAATCCTCAAAGTCCACATCAATATCGGGCATAGTAACTCTTTCAGAATTCAAAAATCGTTCGAATAATAAATCATATTTAATTGGGTCAACTGTCGTAATATTTAGTAAATAAGAAACTAAGGACCCAGCCGCACTTCCCCTACCGGGACCAACTAGTATTCCATTATCTTTCGCATATTTAATATAATCAGCAACAATTAAAAAATAATCACAAAACCCCATCTTATTAATAACATCGAGTTCATATTTAAGTCTAATTTTATAATCTCGATGAACACTATCACCAAATATTCTCTTAAGTCCTTTAATACACTCTTTTTTTAAATATTCAAAGCTATTCATTTCGCATGGGTATGATGGCATAAGTTTCTGATGAAAAAGGATTTCTAAATTACATAGCTCATTGATTTTATAATTATTTTCTTCATCAGTATGTTTAAGTGGGAATAAGCTCACATCAAAATTATTTATAACTATTTCTGAAGCAAGTTTCCCATCTCTAATTGCGTATAAATATTTTAAATAAACTTCATCTTCTTTTTCCAAACATAAAATTTCATTAAAATAAACTTTGTTAGAACTTTTAATTAAAGCTTTTTCATCATCATTTTTATAACCAATGAATAAATACTTAAACATTTTTTTAACATCATTATATAAAGTTTTGCTTTCATATGGTAAAACACATACATTGTCTGAACAATATTTCATAACATCATCCAAACTTAAATCTTTTTCTGATGAAATAGTCGTAAGTTTGATTAGGTTTTTATACCCGTTATAGTTCATACAATATAAAACTAATTTTAAGCCGTCTATCACAAGCTCTAAACCAACAATTGGTTTAATTTCATTTAATGTGCATGCTTTATAAAAGTCAATCACACCATACATATTATTATCCGCAATACTCAGTGACTTAAGTCCATGTTCTTTAGCCATTTTAACAAGTTCTGGAATTTTAATCATACTAGAAAGTAAAGAATTACCCGTTTTAATATTTAACGGAACATAGCCCATATAATCACCTTCTTCTATTAACATTTTACTATAATTTGTTTTATTTGGAAATGTTTTATATGGTATTTCATATAATTTTAAGGAAAAATATTTGACTTAAAGGCTATTTTATGGTAAAGTTATAAAGCGAAGAAAAAACTTAAGGAGGTATTAAAATGGCAAAAAAAGCAACAACTAAAAAGAACCTAAAAGGTAATCGTCGTTCACACGCTCTTAATGCGACTCCTCATGCATTTAAACTTAATTTACAAACAATAACAATTAATGGTAAAAAAGTAAGAATGACTGCAAGAGAAATCAGAGCTTTAAAAAAAATAATGGCTAAATAATATCTACACTTGTAGATGTTTTTTTTATGTTAAAATTTCACGAAAAAACTACGCATACTTTTCGTAGTTTTTATAAATTATCTTTTTCTTTTTTGATGTATTTTAGTTTTAATTTTTTGATAAGTAATCATTGTTCCTCCAACAGCCAATACACATAATGGTCCTATACTTGGCAAAATTATATACTCAGTTATTAAAAGCTTAATATTAGAGTGATTCATTCCAAATGATTCTTCAGCTTTTAAACTAACCTCATTTAATACCTCGCTATTTACTTGAAAAGTATTAAAGTCATCACTTATAGTAATGGTTTCGTCATCACTATTAAGTAATGTTTGAAATTCTTCATATGGAATTTCTATTTCTGCAGTTTGCTTCTCTATTTTAACATTTTTAATTTCGCCTTCATAATCCCAAATGCTTCGATTAAACATAACTGTTAAATCATCATCAGGCACATCAAAAGTTACGTTTAATGGCAAGTTATCATTTTGCAATATTTGAGGAGATTCCGTAGAGCAAGCCGACAAAGGCATAGCCACAGCTAAGGCAAAGGCACACATGGCGGGATACATTTTAAAATTTCTCTTTTCGTTGATTCTATCAAATACTCTTAATTTTTTCATTGGTAGCCCTCCTAAAAAACATGTGTTATCATACTTGAAAAAAGAGTAAATGTCAAATCTCTTTTACTGTATTAATAAATCATTACACAAAAATAAGAGACAAGAAATCTCTTATTTAATAATAAAACTAATTCCGGTCTTTTCGTTTTTAACACTAACTTCATAACCTAGTAGGGAAACGGTTTTTTTAACGATAGATAGTCCTAAACCAAATTGACCTTTAATTCCCTTTCTATAGGGGCTAAAAATATCGTTTAAAATAGTTTGATCAATATTTGGTCCATCATTATAAAATATGATTTGGTGGTTATGAACCGTAATTTTTATTTTACTTTTCGCATAACGCATAAAGTTACTTAAAATATTATCGACTATAGCCTCCCACATATTTTGTGAACCATTAAATATAGTTTTTTTATCAGTGATATTTACTTCCCAGTGAATTTCTGGTCTGGTAACTTTAAACTTTTCCACTGATGTTGTTAAGATATCTACAATATTTATAGTTTCTTTTTTGTAGTTATCCATATCTTTAATATAGTTTAATTTATTTAAATATAGTAAGGAGTGTACTTTAATATCTAATTTTTTTATTTCTTGTTTTATGATTTTTAGTCCGCTTTTTTCATCTTGAACGCCATCCTCTATAGCCTCAACATACGATTTTATAACAGTGAGAGGGGTTTTAAAATCATGAGAAATATTTTGATACATTTGATTTTTATATTCATCTTGTTTTTTGAGAGTTTCTTTCATATCATCAATGGCGTGGGACAAATCCTCTATTTCGTCATCAACTTTATATGGATTTTTTGGCACATAAGCATCATTGTCTAAATTATCAACCTTTTCTTTCAAATGTTTGATTCTTTCAGCCAAGACTTGTGACCAAATTGCTACTATTAATAAAATTATCAATAAAGTTATTAACAAAACTGGTAATAGGGATTTCAAAATATCAGCTTTCATTTCAGCGATATAATTATTGTCAGTAATGGCTATTTTATAATCATTACCATCTTTTTTTGTATTATAGTAATATGTCTTTCCAAGGTAATTAAATTTACCATATTTGCTGTTTATCTTTTCTAAAATTTTATTAGCTGGAAGTTTTATAACGTCGGATAAATTACTAGAAATATTTATGATGTTATCTTGAACGAAAATATATGCAATGTCATTATTTAGTTCACTATCACTAATACTATTCTGTACAATATCCAAAGGTGCTTCTAAATTAAAATAAATATTTTTTTCATAAATCGGGATTAACAATTTTGGTAAAATAACTGCCACACTTACATAAATAATTGCAAATACAATTAATACAATGGCTATTAATTGACGATATAAATTATGCTTTAACTTCATGACAATCTATATCCATATCCATAAATGGTATTTAATCTAAGCTTTGGCATTTTTTTCCTAAGCCTTCTGACTAAATCATCGACCACCCTATCGCTACCAAAATAATTTTCTCCCCAAACCTTTTCTAATATCTGATTTCGGCTAAAAGATTTATTTCTGTTTTTAAGCAGAGTAACTAGTAAATCAAACTCCAAAGTAGTGAGAGAGATTTCATTAGAGTCGTCATAAACTAATCTTTTATCTAAATCAATCACATAATTTTCATATGATATTTTCTCGGTTTGTGTACTATAAGTCCTTTTTATAATATTATTAACTCTTAAAACTAGTTCTTTAGGAGAATAAGGTTTGGTAACATAGTCATCACTTCCCAATTCCAAACCAATTATTTTATCTAAATCTTGATCACGA
This sequence comes from uncultured Muribaculaceae bacterium, assembly GCA_964652445.1. Taxonomy (GTDB): domain Bacteria; phylum Bacillota_I; class Bacilli_A; order RF39; family UBA660; genus Coprosoma. Next base: position 11,501 of record CAZZCM010000001.1, read on the forward strand.
GCTGATGTAAATATTACAGGAACTTCACTAACTTCTCTTATCTCTTTTATTATGTCATATCCGCTGACTTCATCGCTAAGCATAATGTCTAATATCCATAAATCGGCTTTATCAGCCACGTGATTTAAAGCGTCAGAACCATTATAATATTGGACAACTTCGTAACCATCTCTTTCTAAATAAGACTTAATCAAATTATTTAGATTAACTTCATCTTCCACTAAACAAATTTTATACATTACTATCGCCTCATTTATAGTATAACACTATTTAATTGTCATTGCTACATCTATCGCCTCCTCCTTGGAGTCTTCTATCAACTCCACTAACATTGTACTAAAAGAATATGTTTAGATTTTGATAAAAGTATGGGAAATTGTGGTAAAGATTTTATAATAATTTATTTATCATTTTTTTATCCATTTTATTTATAGCAAAACATTTCTTACCTAAATCCTTTAAGGATGCACCAACATTACCAGCAATAAACTTTCGCATTTCTACAAACGCATCCATAATAGATATGCTTACACTAGTAGCTACAGATGATTTTATTATAGTTGCAAGCATTGCCACACCTTGTTCTGTAAAAACCCTAGGGTTCTTATACTTACCACCCCTAGTTTCTATTTTTGGGGTCCCAATCTGGGACCTCAAAGTTTTCGCTTCTTCACTTGTCAATTGAAATCTAAATTTTTTTGGAAATCTTTCGATATTGTTTTTAACAGCCTGATTTATTTCTTTAGTTCCGTTCTTACAACCATACAATCTAGCTAAATCACTATCAAGCATTACTTGCTTTCCCCTAACTTCATATATCATTCTCTTTACATCGTTATTTTTAATTATAATTTCATTCATTTGGTCAGTCCTTTCTAAAAATTAAAATGTTTTACCCCTCCGAATATATCATACGATTTTTATACCCCCATTTCCTTTTTTTTGTGAAAAAAAGTAACATAATCCAAAGACTTACAAAATTCGCGAAAATGTAAAGAAAAAGAGTAAATAATTACTCTTTAAATTCAAAGACAAAGTCTAAAATACTGACATCATCACCGTTTTCAGCTCCAAGTGCTCGAAGTTCATCATCAATTCCAAGTTTTCTTAGTTTATTAGAAAATCTCAAAACTGCTTCATCTGTATCAAATCTACTCATTTTAAGTAACTTTTCAACTTCTTTCCCTCTAATAACCCAAGTACCGTCTTCTTTATTTATTGTAAAAGGTTTATCTTTCCTAAATTTATAAATAACATGACTTTCAAATTTTTCATCTTCATATAAGCTAGTCTTTTCTATCTTATCAAGCATATCAGCTACTTTAAGTAAAATCTCATTAACACCCTCGCCAGTAATCGCTGACATTTCATAAACTGGAATATCAACTTTAGCTTTAAATTCAGCTAAATTTTCTCTGGCACTTGGCATATCCATCTTATTAGCCACAACAATTTGTGGTTTTTTAAGTAATTTATCACTAAAAGATTTAAGCTCATTATTAATAACTTCAAAATCATTATAAGGATTTCTTCCAGAATATCCGCTCATATCAATAATATGAATAATTACTCTCGTTCTTTCAATGTGCTTCAAAAATCTAATACCAAGGCCATGACCTAAAGAAGCACCTTCAATAAGTCCGGGTAAATCAGCTAAAACAAATGAACGACCATCACTAGTTCTGACAACACCTAAATTAGGTTTCAAAGTTGTAAACGGATAATCGGCAATTTTTGGTCTAGATGCTGAAACCTTAGAAATAAAGGTTGATTTACCAACACTAGGCATTCCAACAAGTCCAACATCGGCAATTAACTTAAGTTCAAGTTTAACCTTACGATACTCACCGGGCTCGCCATTTTCTGCAAAATCAGGAGCGGGATTAGTACGAGTTGCGAAAGCCATATTACCACGACCACCTCGGCCACCATAAGCTGCAATGACCTCATCATTAGGTTTAATTAAATCAGCAATTATTAATCCCGTTTCCATATCTGTAATAACTGTCCCAACTGGAACTAAGACAACAACATCTTCGGCACCTCTACCGTGTTTCCCCTTACCAAGACCATTTTCACCACGGTCACCTTTAATCTTTCTTTTATATCTAAAATCAACTAAAGTATTTAAACCAGTATCAACTTTAAAAATTATATTAGCTCCTCTTCCGCCATTTCCACCAAATGGGCCACCAAGAGGAACGCATTTTTCACGTCTAAATGCTTTACACCCATTTCCACCATCACCGGCAAATAATTCAACAATTGCTTCATCGACAAACATATTGTCACCTGCTTTCTTAAAATAATTATACCATAAATACTAAAAACAAGAAAAAAGAACTAAAGTTTAGTTCCGCATAAAAAACAAACCGTGGCATCGGGTGCCAATCTAGCCCCACATTTTGGACACATTTTAGGTCTCCCAGAAACTGCTGGCGTAATAATTGGTTTTTCTTCTTTCTTTTCTTCTGGTTTAACCTCAACATAGGTTGTATGGGTTTTATCGGGTTCCAAAGACTCGTTATTAAATACTGAATCTCCTTCAGGTACATTATTAATTGGCTCTTTTGTATCTCTTTGTTCCAAAGTATTCACATTAGGTTGCGCATTAACTTCAGAAACTGCTGGTACTTCTGGAACAATTTCTTCCACTTCTTTAGGCTTGTCAAATAGAATATTTTGTGTTTCCAAAAATTCTTCTGTTAAATCATATTCGTTTAAAGCAAACTTTGGTTTTTTAAAAGCTAATTTAGGAAAATTATACATTGGAAAAATTATATACCATATAGCTTCCTTTGGATTTTCTCTAAATCCAATAAGCAACTGTTTAATAATCAAGTATAAATAGTATAACCCAGCAAATGGGATTAAAGATAGATAAAATGTTTTTTTTGGCATTTCAAGCAAATCAACCAAAACATAAGTTGTATAAATAGGTACATATGCTTTCCAAGATTTTTCTTTAGCTCTTTTCAGTAAATAACCCAAAGATATCTTAACAGCAACATAAACAATTAAAAATACCAAAAATAACATCAAAAAATATTTTCCTGTACCCTCCATTAACATATCTTTAGCCTCCTATCATTATTCATTATAACATTATAAATTAGAAAAATAAATATTATTTTACGTTCCCTACCTAGTAGTTGTAAAGTCCTAATATTTTTGTTTACTTAAATTTTGAAACATTTTTCATTGCCTGTATTTTTTTATTTAAACTCATATCTGGTTTATTGTTTTGATTACCTTTAGCCATCGCTTGATTCAAATTAAAATTATCGCTTATATCCTTAGGTGTTTGATTGAATCCTCTTTTCATTTTGGCTGTACTAGCAATCTGTTTTTGAACTTCTTCAGGCGTCATATTATTAGGTCTTATTATCATTTTAACAGCTCCTTTACTGGTCCATATGTTTTACGATAACCGCTTATTAAACCATACTTCTTAATAGCTTCCAAATGTTTTTTGGTTGGATAACCCTTATGGTTTTTAAATCCGTACATCGGATATTTTTTGTCAATTTCATACATCATTCTATCACGAGTAACTTTCGCAATTACACTTGCTGCTGCAATACTCATACTCTTGGCATCACCTTTAATTATTGGCATAACTGGAATATCTATATCAATTGGCATTGCATCGGACAAAACATACTCTAGAGGAACTTGTTTTCTTACTTTATCAATTGCCACTATCATGGCTTTTCTACTAGCCTCATAAATGTTAATTTCATCAATTTCTTTGGCTGAAACGATTCCAACTCCATAAATGGCATGCTTTATAATATAATCATAAAATAAATTACGTTTCTTTTCGGTGAGTTTCTTAGAATCATTAAGACCTTTTAGCTCAAATCCCTCAGGCAAAACTACACAAGCTGCAACTACAGGACCATATAAAGGACCTCTTCCTGCTTCATCGGTCCCACCAATACTCTTAATGCCTTTTGATTTTAAATCATTTTCATATTGCCATAAATTAATCATATTATCACTGCCTTTAAATTATTATACCATGTATAGAAGAAAAAAAACACTAATTAAAGTGTTTTTCCGCTTATCTAGTTAAACTTAAATTATCTTTGATGTTATTCAAAGTCTTTCCTTATTTAACAACAATATTTACTAATTTTCTTGGAATAACAACAACATTGACAATCTTTTTATTATTTACAAATTTCTTTACATTGTCGTTATCCATTGCGGTCATTTCCATTTCTTCTTTAGATGCATCTACTTTCATAACTGCTTTACCACGAACTTTACCGTTTACTTGAATTACCATTTCAAAAGTTGAATTAACCGTCTTACTTTCATCGTATTTAGGCCAATCGCTTTCACATAAAGGTTTACCTAAAGCACTTATCTCGTTAATTTCTTCGGTAATATGAGGCGCAATCGGGTTTAACAAATGAACAAGAACTCTTACATCATCTTTAGTAATACTATCGTATTTTTCATAATCATTAAGTAAAATCATAAGTGATGAAACGGCTGTATTGTACTTCATATTTTCTAAATCATGAGATACTTTTTTAATCGTTTGATGAACTAAAGTCTCATTAGTATAGCCAGTCTTATCATTAAGTTTTTCTTGAATACGCCAAATTCTATCTAGAAATTTACTGCAGCCCTTAAGACCATTAGTACTCCAAGCTGCATCTTTCTCATAATCGCCAATAAACATCTCATAAGTACGAAGAGCATCTGCCCCAAATTCATTAACAATGTCGTCAGGATTAATTACATTACCCTTAGATTTACTCATTTTTTCACCATTTGGGCCCAAAATCATTCCATGGGATACACGAACATCAATTGGCTCTTTATTAGGAACTAAACCAATATTGTATAAAAATTGATTCCAAAATCTCGCATAAAGTAAATGACGAGCTGTATGTTCCATACCACCATTGTACCAATCAACTTTGCCCCAATAATTTAAAGCGTTATTCGATACAAATTCTTTATCGTTCTTCGGGTCCATATATCTTAAGAAATACCAGCTAGAACCTGCCCAGTTAGGCATGGTATCAGTTTCTCTTTTTGCATGACCCCCGCACTTTGGACAAGTGGTATTTACCCACTCTTCAATGCCAGCAAGTGGACTCTCACCATCTTCTGTAGGTTCATAATTAGCCACATCAGGAAGTAATACTGGTAAATCTTCATCAGGAATAGGTACCCATCCACATTTTTCACAATGAACTAGTGGGATTGGTTCACCCCAAAATCTTTGTCTAGAAAAGATCCAATCTTGAAGACGATAATTGGTTTTAGATTTTCCCAGACCTTCTTCCTCCAAATATTCAAGCATTTTAGAGCATGCTTCGGCTTTTGAAGTCATTCCATTTAAAATACCTGAATTAATATATTCACCATCACCAGTATAAGCTTCTTTATTAATATTGCCACCACTAATAACTGGAATAATATTAATACCAAATTTTTTGGCAAACTCATAATCACGACTGTCATGAGCAGGAACGGCCATAATTGCTCCAGTACCATAATTCATCATAACATAATCAGATATCCAAATTGGGATTTCTTCACCACTAATAGGATTAATCGCTGTAAGGCCATCTAATTTAACACCTGTTTTATCGTAGGCAAGTTCGGTTCTTTCAAATTCAGTTTTAGTTTTTGCAAACTCTTGATACTCTTTCACTTCACTAATGTTTTTAATCTTATCACTATACTTAACTAGGATTGGATGTTCAGGCGCTACTACCATAAAAGTAACCCCATAAATGGTGTCTGGTCTAGTTGTATAAACTGTTAAAGCATCTTTAGTATTAGCTAATTTAAACTGAATTTCGGCTCCTTTACTTTTACCAATCCAGTTAATTTGACCTAATTTTACTCTGTCCGCAAACTTGGTATCATCTAAACCACGAAGTAAATCCTCAGCGTAATCACTCATACGAAGTAACCATTGCTCTTTTTCTTTTTGGACTACTTTTTCTCCGCATCTTTCACAAACACCACCAGCAGAATCTTCATTGGAAAGTCCGGTTTTACATTTAGGACACCAATTTATAGCTTTTTTATCTTTATAAGCCATTCCATGTTTATAAAATTGTAAAAATTGCCATTGAGTCCATTTATAATATTCGGGATCCGTGGTTGAAAATTCTCTACTCCAGTCAAATGATGCACCTATACTTTCAATTTGATCTTTAAAAGTTTTAATATTTTCTTTAACTGCTTCTTTGGGATGAATATGATTTTTAATTGCATACTGTTCAGCAGGTGCTCCAAAAGCATCCCATCCCATAGGAAATAGTACATTATAACCTTTCATTCTTTTCATACGAGCCACAGAATCCAAGGCTGTATAACTACGAACATGCCCTACATGAAGTCCAGCACCAGATGGATAAGGAAACTCTACTAAAATATAATATTTTTCCTTGTCTCCACCATTTACAGCTTTAAAAGTCTCATGTTCTTTCCAATAATTTTGCCATTTCTTTTCTATTTTCTTAAAATCATACATATTATTTAACCTCTTTCTTTTTATAAACTCTACCTAAAATATAATAACAAATTAAAATCAGTGGAATTAAAATAACAAATCCTACCACTAATTTAATAATTAGTGAGTCAAAAAACTCTAATAAAGTTACCGTAATGGCAATTATAAACGCATTAACCAAAGATAAACTATTCGCAAATTTTTTATGATTCAAATTTTCAATATCTAGTTTATAAGCATTTTTAAAAAACAATAATTGCTTACCTGTTTTAAAAGCCTCCAATCCTTTTTTTCGACTTACAATAACTAAGTAATAAACTAAATAAACGATTACAAAACAAATTAAAAATAAATAAACAAGTTCCATATATTCCTCCTTTAACCAAAAAAGTATTATGTATAAGGGCGATTTAATCGCGGTACCACCTTATTTCATAATACTTTATATTATCTCAAATGGTGTAACGTACCAAACGTCATATACTTATCATATAAGCAGCTCCTAAGTAAGTTCATAACCTATATTCAAAAGCTTTCACCAACCGCTTTTTCTCTAAAGAATAATCTAGTTACTACTACTCTTATTCATCGCATTTCTTAAAACATTATATTACATTTTTCAAATATGTTCAATATTGTATTAAAGTTTCTGATTTTTGTCAAGACATAGTGGTCAAAATATAAGACATAAGCCTTATATTTCGTTAATATATTCAAGTAACTTAATAAACATTTTAATAAACTTCTTATCAAGTCCTTTTTTCCCAAGTTTTCTAACTTCAATACGTTTCTTTTGAATTGTTAAATTACTAAACAAAATGCCGTCTATTTCTTCTTTCATTTCCGTTGAAATTTGTAAGTCACTAATGATGCCTTCAATTTCACGATTAATTAAATGGACTGCATCAATTTCAATGTCTTTCCCCTTACAATTTACAGTAAGTTGTCCAATCGTTTTAACATCATTGACTTCAACAATAAAATCAGGTCCATCAACATAAGTCTTAAATGAAACTTTATCACGATTACTATAAACCTCAACATCATCTGTACGTTTAGTGTTTCTAAAAACAATCTTATAGTTTCTCTTTTCGGGAATAATTCCGCTTTTACCATCTTTCGCTCTAATAATTATACTGTAATTATTGGGCAAATAGTTGTATTCAATCTCTGTAAGCAAATAAAATCCCTTACGATATAAATCACTTTCGCCATCATCTTCAAATAATGTATAAGTATTACTTTTCCCAGGGAAAATTTGAATTTCCATATTATCTGGTGGTGTCGTATCATTTAAATCACTATTAGTTCCTAATGGAATAATCGCTCCTGACCTTGCGAATACGGGAAATTCTTCATCTCTAAAGAATGTAATATAATTTTTTCCACCAGGAAATTTCTTGCCCGTAACAAAGTCGTACCATGTCCCTTCAGGAATGTAAAAGTTATGAACAACACGATTCATGACATAGTCTTTTCTCGATACTATTGGGCAAACAAGTAATTCTTCGCCAAAATAATATTCAGTACGATATAAAGCATCATCATAAAATTCTGGATTAGTCGCGTAAATTGGTTTAACTAAGGGCTTACCATATTTATGATACTTATAAGCTTCACTATAAATATATGGAATCAGCTTATGACGTAACTGTAAATAATCTTTAACAATTGTATAAGTCTTAATATCCCAACGCCAAGGTTCACGTTTATAGTACTTACCTTTATCCACACCAAATTTCAAAATCGGTGAAAAAGTACCTAATTGAACAAACCTAATATAAAGTTCTTCATCCTCGACGCCTTTAAAATATCCGCCAATATCATGGGACCAAAAACTAACGCCATTATTATAAGCTGAAGCGTTATAAAATGGAACTTTCTTTAAAGTACCCCAACTAACTACTGTCTTACCAGAGTATAAAACGGGATAACGATGCGCAGCCAAACGAACATCGGGCGCTAAAACCATTGGTCTACGCTTATAATCACGTTGCATGTCATAAAATTGATAATGTTTAAGCAAGGCATTCTCCGTCAAATTAACCTTATAATCGTAATCAAGCCAAAAGAAATCAATTCCCATTGTATCCAAAGGATGAATAAACAGTTTCAAATAAACATCAATAAATTTCGGATCATACACATTAAAAGGTATTTTCCCATCCTTATTTGCTTGTAAATATTTTAAGGCCTCTGCATAAAGTTTATCATAATTATAAATTCCTTCGGTTGGATTAATATTGAGACCAAGTCTTATACCTTTTGAGTGTAAATAAGTAATCATTGCTGAAGGATTTTTAAATTTATCATTATCAAAAGTAAAACCAGATTTCAAATGATATTTACCAGTATATGCCCTTTTATGCCAATCCTTATCAAGTAACAATATGGAAACTGGAATCTGCTTTCTATCGAAAGTATCAACTAACTCTTTAAGTTCCAAATCATCATAAGCCTCATTACGACTCCACCAATTTCCTAAAGCGTATCTTGGGATTAAAGCGGGATAACCAGTAAGCTCATAATAATCTTTTAAAGCGTCTTCATAATCATTGCCATACATAAATAAATAAGTATCAATTACTCCTGGTTCTCTAGAGACTATTGTACCATCCTCGTTCCAAACAAAGTCAGTACTATCATCAATACTAGCCATACTATCAGCTGAATATAATCCTTTATCACTGGTGATGCCATCTTCTAAACAAATGGCTGGGATGCCAAAATTCCTAACTTCTGGATGACCATAATACCACACTTTGTCAGTTCCTAAAAGTTCAACTTTAAGATTCATTGTTGGATTAACTTTACTACCTTCAAATGGTTTTTCTTTAGTATAAGTAAGTTTAAAATATTCTGTTGAAATCTCTACAAAATGGTTATCATTTCTGGTTTTAAAATCTGGGACCGCCAAATTTCTGTGTAAAATTAGCCCTGTCGGCTTATCTAAAAAACTGCCATTAGGATTATATTCAAGTCTAATCACTCTTGGTGATAAAACTGTAAAGCGATAGTTATTACCGCTTATAAGCGCACTATTATTAGGTACTGCACTTTTAAAATCAATTTTAAATTGTTCCCCCAAATTATACATGGCATTCACCCCTTATTATTCTATATTTCATCAATTTTCATAAAATTGGTATGTTTTACTTTCTTAAATGGATATCCACCGGTTACAATAACTTTATCACCTTTTTCAAGTTCCAAAGTCTTTTCCGCAATACTCATTGCCTTTGAAGCAATAGTATCAAAATCAAAGTCACCAATTGCGATTGGTAATACACCAAAATATAAATTTAAACTTCTAGCAACTCTTTCATTAGCTGCTGCCGCAATAATCATACATGGTGGCCTGAGTTTACTCATTCTTTTAGCTGTATATCCTGTATTTGTGGCTATAATAATGGCCTTACAATCAAGGGTTATGGCCCCTAGTGCTACACTGCTTGCAATGGTTCCAGCAATATCCTTAGAATTAGTTTTCAAAGCTGAATTAAAATGATAATCATAATCGATTGTGTTTTCAGCTGCTCTAACAATTCTTTCGACCTCTTTAACTGCTTCTGCTGGCTTAGTCCCGATTGTGGTCTCGCCAGTTAATAAAATTGCATCAACACTTTCGGAAACTGAATTTGCTAAATCGGAAACTTCTGCACGACTTGGAACCACATCATTTGTTAAAAAGCTATCGAGTTCTGCGGTAATAATGCTAATTTTCCCTTTTCCATGACATTTACGAATAATTTTACTTTTAATATTGGGTACTTCTTCAAGTGGTAGTTCAACAGCTAAATCACTACGGGCAAGCAAAATTCCATCAGCAACATCAATAATTCTGTCTAAAGATTTTACTGCTCTTTCATTTTGAATCTTGGCAATAAGTCCAATATGATCATTTTCTAATTCAATAAGCATGTCATTTACTTCCATAATATCTTCAGCATCAGATACATTGGATATTTCAATAAAATCAACATCCATTTTATGAGCAAATAAAATATCCTCACAATCTTGCTTTGTTAAAAACTTACGATTAAGTTTTATTCCTGGTAAATACAGTTTAGAATGGCTAACAACTCGGCCCCCTTTAACTACTTCACAAACGGCATAATCAAGGCCTTTTTCTACAACCTCTAATACAACTTTGCCATCCATAAGTTTAATAACTGAACGAAATCGTAAATCATCAATTAATTTCGGATAATTTATTGAAAACTGAAACCCATTACAAATAGCTGGATTCATATACATTCTAATACGCTCACCAGTTTCAAAATCGGCGTAACCTCCTTGAAACTCCCCGGTTCTAATACAAGGTCCTTCTAAGTCAACCATAACCGAAATATTACTTCCCAGTTTTCTATTTATTTCATAGGTTTTTTCGATAACATCTCTACAAAATCCGTAATCAGAGTAACTCATATTAAGGCGAATTACATCAACGCCATTAGACACTAATTCCTCTAAAACTTCCATTTTATTTGAAGATGGTCCAATGGTTGCAATTATCTTTGTCTTGTTCATAGTATCACCTATTATCCATTATACCAGTTTTCTCATAAATTTCCATAATAAAAAGGAAAAAAATAGACATTATGCCTATTTTATTTCTAATACTTTTACTTCATATTCGCCATTTGGACTAGCTACTTTAGCAATCTCGCCAACTTTAAGTCCCATAATTGCATTAGCAATGGGTGATTCATTAGAAATTTTATTTTCAAACGGATCAGCTTCAGTTCTACCAACAATCGTATATGTTTCTGTATCACCTTCGCCTACATATTCAACTTTAACAGTATTTCCAATTGACACTTCATCGGTATCTGCATCAGCAATAACAACTGCATTTTCAATCATTTGATTTAAACTTGCAATCTTAGCTTCAACTTCTGCCTGCTCATTTCTAGCAGCATCATACTCAGCATTTTCGCTTAAGTCACCCAAAGCTCTAGCTTCTTTTAAGGCCTCTATTACAGCAGGTCTTTTTTCTTGTTGAAGAAATTCAAGTTCGCGTTTCATATCTTCTAAACCTTGCTCAGTCACATAAACTTCTTCTGTATTTGGCATTCTGCTCACCTCGCTTTACATTCATTAACTTACAAAATCTTACTACACAATCACTCATTTGTCAAGCACTTTTTTATCATATAGTTTTTAAAGACTTGTTTATCGGTTTTAATATAAACAATTTGTTTGGGATGACGAACAATAGTGATTGGCTGCATATCCTCATCATATATCTCGGCTACAACCATATCAAACTCATCTTTGGGCCCAAAAACCGTTACTGTATCTCCTTTTTTGAAATAGTTTCTTTGCTGTACTTTCATAAGGCCATTCTCGTAACCGATAACCATTCCTAAAAAATCTTGATTAGTAATTTCCATTCTACCATTATAATATTGAGCTTCTTTACCAAATGAGCCATTAAAAAATTGTGGAACAGAATCTCGATTCGCACATCTTCTTAAGACCTGTTCATATTTTAAATTATATTCGTAACTTTCTTTATTGTTCCAATATTTGTCAATAACTTGTCTATAAACTTTTATAATTGTCGCAATATAGTAAGCTGAACGCATACGTCCTTCAACTTTTAAACTATCGACACCAAGGTTAATAAGTTGGGGAATATACTTAATTAAAGATAAATCTTTAGTACAGAAAGTAAATGGTTTTTCACCTTTTAAATGATTATCATCTTCTATCAAATCAAAGTCCCAACGACATATTTGACTACAGCCACCACGGTTGGAATCTCTCGATGTTAAAAAATTAGATAAAACACAGCGACCACTGTAAGAAGCACACATTGCTCCATGAACAAATACTTCTAATTCTATATCTACGTTATCTTTAATATCTCTAATATCATTCATATGGCATTCTCTAGCTAAAACGATACGATTTACTCCTTCGTTTTTCCAAAACATGGCCGCTTCTTTATTTAAAGTGGAAGCTTGGGTTGATAAATGGATAACCAAATTAGTATTTTCTTTGGCTAATTTGATAATGGCTGGATCACTAACAATAATTGCATCAACACCGGTTTTATCTAGTTTTTTCAGATAATTAATAATATTATTAAGTTCTTTATTATGCATGGCTATATTGACTGTGACATATACTTTTTTATTTAAAGAATGGGCAAATTCTACTCCTTTTTTTATTTCAGAAACTGTGAAATTATCTGCATTTGCCCTTAAATTAAACGTTCCACCTATATAAACTGCATCGGCACCATATAAAAGTGCGATTTTAAGTCTCTCTAAATCTCCAGCTGGAGCAAGTAATTCTGGTTTAATCATTCTTCTTCACCCTATACACTGTTTCATTATATAAAAATCCATGATTAAATGGAAAACTATATTTACCTATATGGTTTTTGAAATTATCAAGAACCGTTTTAAAATCTTCATCTGAAATTAAAATACTATTAAAAACTAAATAATCTATACTTGAAAAGTCTTCATCTAAAACATTTAAAATATAGTCAGAATATACTGTGGTTCCATATTTGCCATCACTAATTGGATAATACTTTCCTTCTTTGTAAATGGCTTTATTTTGGCCATTATCTTTTAGATTAAAATAATCAATATAATTGGTAACCAAATGTCTTCTTGACGTAAACATTGGGATATAACCAAAAACATTCATAAATAGTTTAGCTTTTGACTGCTTTTTTATATCTATAATTTCATCTTTAGTAATTTCTGAAGATAAATATGCATATTTAACTCCTTTGTCAAACCAATAATTAATTGTTCCATAATTGGTAACCATATGCTCCTGCGACCAAACTAAATCGGTTTTTAATCCCATTTCTGCTCTTAATTTAACTAAACTGACATCATAGTAAATAATACCCTTGATATTTAAAGTGTCTACTTTGATTAATATTTTTTTTAAGCTATCAATTTCACTATTATGAATATTTTTATTAATTGCTAAAAAAATCTCTTTACCTAATTTTTTGAAGTCTTCTATTTCACTTAATGTAAAAGTACTTTCAAAATTAATACTATAATCCTTAATTGGTAAAATAAAAGCATCTACTAAATTACTAATATCTTTGGCTTGATTATAATCTCTAACAATGGCTACAATTTTCATAAACTCACCTGCTGCAAAAATTATACCAAAAAAAAGTAGAAATTTCTACTTTTTAAATACTTATTTAGCTTTTTTAACAGTTGTTGTTTTCTTTGACGTTGTAGCTTTTCTTGTAGTTTTAGGTGTTGGCTTTTTGGTTCCACTTTTTACCGTTGTTTTAGAAGTTGTAGTCTTAGTAGAACTAGCTGTTCTTGTAGTTTTAGACTTACTAGCTTCCTTTTTAGGAGCTTCTAATGTAGCTTCTTCTGTTCCAGTAGTGGCTTCGTAATCTTTTCTCACCTTATCATAGAAAATCGCTAATGATACTAACATATAAGGGGTTAACCATAAATATAAAATTCCAAGTGTAAATATACCAAGTATAGCCCAACCAATAAAGCTTATAACTAATATAAAGTATTCTAAAATATAATTTTCCATCATGTCAAAGCTTTTTTCTAAGACTCTCATAACATTTAACTCAGGTTCATCATATAAAATGAAATATGTTTGTGATAAGGAAATAGCGATATATATTCCTACCAAAATAATAGCTACGGTTAATAATAAACCGAATATAACTAGTAAAATAGCTAAAAATAAATTTAATTCAGCTTGATATAAAATTATCATAAGTAATGATTTAAAAGATAAATATCCAAGTAACCATATGATAAAACCAGCAAGTCCTAATAAAATTGTGATAATAATATACTTACCAAAAAAATCAGTTTGAGAAAATAAATCATCAAGCGATACTTTCTTCCCTCTAGAAATATTTAAAATAATTCCTATAAATCCCATAACTAATAATGAAACAACAATGAACATTAAAAGTGATGAAATCCATGATGCATTAACTGCTAACGCAATAAACGAGCAGCAGCCCCCAAGTACCATGAATAATAATAAGCTAAGAACAACTACAGAATAATTACCTTCTAAACGTTTTCTTGCTGTAGCCTTTATTTTTCCATTATCCATTTTTTTACTCCTTCCTATTATTAAGTATACCACAAAACTTTATATTTTTAACAAAAAGATAAAAGATTATTTTAATTCTTCTATTTCCCTTTTAATTAAACAGATTAATTCTTTTTACTAATCGCCAGGCCATCACCAATATCTAAAAACTCGGTGGAAAATTCTTTGTTATTTTCTAGAAATTCTTTATAACCATTAATTTTTCGAACAAGCTGACGTAAATTACGACTTTTTATAACCACATTAGGTTCCGTCAAACCATGAAAAGATAGATTATCAGAAATAATAGCCCCATTTATCGCTAAATTAACCTTATATTTTTCAAAAAATTTTATATATTGAGCTTTAGCTGCGTCAATGAAAATTAAATCAAATTTTCCATCAACTTTAGTCTCTAAAGCATCACCTAAAATAACATTAATTTGTTTTTTTAAACCAAATTCACTAATATTTTTTATGGCTTCATTATATCTAGACTCGTCTCTTTCAATTGTTATTATCTTAACGTTTTTATCTACAAGTGCCATTTGAATAGATGAATAGCCGATGGCTGAACCAATTTCTAAAACATGCTTCACTTTATTTTTTCTAATATAATCTTGTAAAAACAAAATTCCATCTTTTTGCATAATAGGAATCTTGTTTTTCTTGGCATATTCCTCTAATCTATCCATTTGCCCTCTTTTTTAAGTTTATTAATTATCGCTTGATGTTCATTGGCATTTTTGGTGAAATAAATTTTTTTCTCACTATCGGCAACAAAATAATAACAATCTGTATCAGTTGGATAAATAGTGGCGGTTATCGCACTCAAACTTGGATTCGCAATTGGACCTACTGGAAGTCCTTTCATTGAAGTACATCTGGTATTATAACCATTACATGAGTTAAGCTCTGATTTAGTCAAACTTTCTGTCATTGACTTTTTAGCAGCATAATAAGTTGTAACATCACTACCTAAAGACCACTGATTATTTAAACGGTTATAGAACACGCCAGCCACTTTCGCACGATCACTATCAGTAACTGCCTCTAGTTCAACTAATGAAGCCAAGGTTAAAATTTCATGAACGCTGTAACTACTACTTTCAATATCACTTTTTAAAGGTGTTAATTTTTGGTTGGTGTTATCTAAAATCTTTGTTAAAATATTATCCAAATTAAGTTCGTCTTTTTCAAAAATATAAGTATCTGGAAATAAATATCCTTCTAAATCATAATATATTTGTGAATTTTTTACCTCATCGGTAATAAACCAATATTTACTTTTTAAAGTGTCAACATAACTTTCTTCAGAAATTTTAGCTAAAAATTCTGAAGATTGGATACCTGTCTTTTTTTCAATAATATCGGCCATTTGACGAGCATTTAAACCTTCCCTAAAAGTAAGCTTAACACTTGTATCTTTTATATTATCCTGATTACCTAATGTTTCGACAATTTCTGCAACTGTCATAGCTTGATTTAATTCATAAGTTCCAGCATCTATATTTGATGGCTTATGAAACTTTAAAAATATTTTATAAAACAATTCTGATTTAATTAATTTTTTTTCTTTCAGTATTTCAGCAATAGTGTAATAGTTATTACCTTTATCAACGGTTATGGTGATAGGATCTGTATTATTACTAACAGAGTCCGTTTGTAATTTATAAAGGCCTAAAAAAGCAACTATAACTAAAATAATAAGCACTATTATAAATAGTGCAAATTTCTTAATTGAAAACTTACGTCTTTTAACTGTCATTTACTGTTGTTGGGTTTCCTCAACTTGATTTTGCATCTCTTCAAGAATTGTTTCAATAATTTTCCATTCTTTTTCGGTTTCAATTGGGATTAATTCTAAAGCTGCTACATCTTCACCTTCAGACATTTTTAATTCTTCAGGTTTGTAAATTGAAGCATATACTCTTATATTACCTTCTTCATCGATTGAATTATCAGTATAAACAATATAATTCTTTCCAGTTTCTGGTGATTCAAACATAAATAGTGTATCACAATCAATTTGTCTTCCTTCAGCGTCTACAGCTTTAAATTTTAATTCGTCTTTTCCTTCCATGATTTCTCATTCCTTTCTTTATCCAAATATGTCTGTAAAATTATATTAGCTGCCAAACTGTCAATCTTCTTTTTACGTTTCTTTCTTGACATATCGGCCACAATCATATAACTACTAGCCTCTTTTGTTGTTAACCTTTCATCTTGCATCACTACTTCAATATTAAATGCATTTTCTAACATTTTTTTAAATTCTAAAGTAGTAAGTGCCCTATCCCCAACTGTATTATTCATGTTTTTAGGTAATCCTAAAACAATCTTTTCAATTGGTTCTTTTTCAATAATAGAGGAAAGTTCTTTAATCGCACTTTCATAGTCCGAGTCTTTAAATCTAATAGTCGTATAGGTTGTAGCTACTAATTTTGTTAAATCAGAAATCGATACGCCAAGTGTACGAGTTCCTAAATCTAAGCCTAAATATTTCACTAAACCACCCTCTATTACATACAATATAATTTTATCATTTATTTTAAAATTTGTACACCCTTTTAAGAGAAAAATGTCGGAAGAAAAAATTATG
>CAZZCM010000002.1:0-26109 GCA_964652445.1 uncultured Muribaculaceae bacterium
TCTTTTCTTTTTCTTAGCCATGATTTTACCCTCCATTATCTATTATATTATAACACATTTACTTACAAATCAAAACCATTTTAACATTCATTTACACTTTACATTAATAACATTTTTAATCTTATTTAAAAACAAAAGAAACTAGTTATTAGTCTCTTCAATTTCTTTTAATTTATTTATTTGTTTATTTAGTAAAACACATAAAGTATGAATTCTTTTGTCTGACATACCAGTAATGTTTTGATATCGATGAAGTAATTTATCAAATTCTTCTGGTAAATCTTTTAATCTTGACACATCTATTCGAGTTATATCTTTTACGACATCAATTATTTTGTCAAATTTTTCCACATTATAGAATAATCTTCCTTCGCCAGCCATTACTTCATCGCTATAATATGACAAATTTAATGACTGCCCATTATCAAATATTGGAGCTACATCTAACCATTCTAGTGTGTTTACATCTCTTATAATTCCAAAATTATTTAAGTGCCTATCTTCATTCATAATAAGAAAATCTAAAATATACATGTTTTCTATTTTTTCTCTTACATTATCAATTTTCCTTTCATCTAATAATTTAATATAAATTTCATAAGCATTATTCTTATCTTCCTCTTTTATATTATTATGTAATATTTGATATGCTGTAACAAATTCGGTATCTTTATTTATGAAACAAGGACATTTTGATACAACTGTATTTTTATAAGTATCTAAAGTATAAGGTACATGCTTAAAGCCTAATCTTTCACAAATCATTGTGGCTAAAACTTCGTTAAATGGTTGTAGTAATTCATTTTTATAACCACCTTTAAGTAAATATCTAGTACCATCTTCAATAATCCAAGCTTTTTTAAGCATTCCATCAGTTGTATTATTAGGTGTCTTTAGCGTTTCTCCATTCTTAATGATAAAATTAGCATTTGAAAATGTAGCTTCTACAAATTCCGAAGCATCAAAATCATGATCAAAAAAATTAATATCTTCATGCTTAATATTACTATTATATGGCTTTATCCAATATTGGTCTGACAATGATAATCCGAAGGCTTTGTCCAACAGTTCTGCTGGTGTTTCAATGTTAAGTCTTTGTAATAATAAATCAAGTTTATCCCTCCAACTAGGAATACCACGGCCTTTGAACCATTCTTCAAGCCTTTTTAGTAGTTCTAATTCATCGTTATCAATTTCATAATAACTTTTTAAAATCAATGGAGCATAATTAATATTGATTACTTTCTCAACTTTATCAAAACGATTTAGTTTAGTGTTGTAATCTACAACTAAAACTTCCGTATTTTTATTCATTAAAATTGCCTTCATCATACACCCTCTTCCCACTACCATTTTACCAAATTTATAATGAAAAGTCATTAATACTGTCTAAATAAGCATCGCTTTTTATTTCTACTTTTGCCAAATATTTTTACCGCATTAGGTACTTTTCTTCAGTTAAATGATATTTTTATTTCTGATGCCTTGAAACATTCAAAATAATTCCAATACTAATAAGCGTAATCATCAAACTCGAGCCACCATAAGAAAGAAACGGAAGTGTTACCCTTTAGTCTTTTTAGAGTTAGAACAAAATGAAAATAAAATCTCACATGGCTCCGCATGTAAACCAATATCGGATGATCGTCACCTAATTTAAAGGTATGATACTCAGTTTCATTTAATGAATCGAAAACAAAATTAGACTTTTTTCCATTTTAATTTTTTCATATTTATTTATTTTCTAATAACCAATCTATGATGTTTTTATGAATGATTCCGTTTTGTGAATAATCTAGTTTATCCATAGATATAACATATTTTGGGTAATTGTCATCAATATTATCATAAGCACTAAATTCTCTTAATTCTGTTTCTTTATTTGATAGTTCAAAAGCTACTTGATAATATTCTTTTTGATTATGTTTTGTTGCAATAAAGTCAATTTCGCGCCCGTTGTTATTACCAATACTTACATTATATCCTCTAAAAAGAAGTTCGTTATAAACAATATTTTCTAAATAAGCACCATACTGGGTTTTTTTATTAATATTTAATATTTGACCTAATCCTAAGTCTGTTAAATAATATTTATCTTTTCTTGATAAAATTCTTTTCCCTCTTATATCATAAGTAGTAATTTTTGACATTAATTGGGCACTTTCTGCATAATCTAAACATTCATATATTGTTTTAGAAGAGATGGGTATATTTTCTTTATTAAATTCGTTCATCATATTTGTTGGAGAAAATGTTTGAGATGGGTTAGTTACTAAATATTCCATAACTCTTTGAAATAAACTAATATTTTTAATGGAGTTTCTCATAACAATATCTTTTAAAACGATTGCATCAAAAACATCTGTTAAATAGCCTTTCATACCATCTATTGTTTTAAATTCAAATCTTTGTGGCATTCCTCCCCAAAGTAAATAATCGTTAAATGCATCTTCTATTTCATTTTTATCTTTTATATTTTTAAGTTCTATTAACTCAGAAAAAGCAAATGGAGCAATTTTGAAAGATATATATCTCCCTGATAAAAGAGTTGCTAGTTCTCCTGATAATAATTTCGAATTAGAACCAGTTATAAATACAGAGGTATTTAGGGTTGCTCTAATTGAATTAATTACTTTTTCCCATTCTTCAACCATCTGAATTTCGTCAAAAAGAATATAATATTTTTTATCATCTTTTATTTTCTTCTTTATAAATTTATTTAAGTCTAAATAATTTTTGATGAATGAATAATTTACATCTTCAAAATTAATATAAATAATATGATCTTCTTTTATATTAGATTCTTTTAATTCTTCAATTATTTGTTTTAATAATACTGATTTACCACATCTTCTTATTCCTGTAATTACTTTAACTAAGTTTGTATCATAAAATTCTCTAATTCTTGATAAATATCTTTCTCTTTTTATCATAATGTATCACCTAAGGTAATTATAGAATAGAAAATGGAAAATGTCAATATGTTTTCCTTTGAGAAAATATATTGTCGTTTTTTGATGTTTATTTTATTTCTGATGCCTTGAAACATTCAAAATAATTCCAATACTAATAAGCGTAATCATCAAACTCGAGCCACCATAAGAAAGAAACGGAAGTGTTACCCCAGTAACTGGAATAAGACCAACAACAACCATCAAATTAAGTAAAGCCTGAAACCCCAGTTCAAAAATAATTCCAAAGGCTAAATACTTGCCAAATAAATTCTCACACTTTAAAGCAATCTTAATACTAACTGCAATAATCGTAATAAATAAAGCCGAAACAATTAAAATTCCTAAAAAGCCAAATTCCTCACTAATAATCGAAAAAATAAAATCCGTTTGTGGTTCTGGCAAATAAAAGTGTTTCTGCCTAGACCCCCCAAGTCCAAAACCAAACAAACCACCCGGACCAATCGCATACAAAGACTGGATAATTTGAAAACCACTACCCAAAGGATCTTCCCATGGATTTAAAAATGATAAAATACGTTTAAGCCTATAAGGAGCCGCCAAAATCAAAGCCACAATTCCTAACACACCAACAAGGCCAACCTTTAAGAAAAACTTAATATCCACACCACCAACAAATAATAAACCAATAACCCCCATCACCAAAATAAGACCCGTTCCAAAATCTGGCTGTAACATAATTAAAGCAAACACCAAAAGCGTTAAACAAAGAATCGGAATAACACCCTTTTTAATATTATTAATATCTTTCCGATTATTATATAAATACTTACTTGTAAAAATAATCATCGCCAGTTTCATAAACTCTGAAGGCTGAATACCAAAAGAACCCACCCCAAACCAGCTCTTACTACCATTACGCTCAGTTCCAACAAACAAAACCAAAATTAACAAAACAAAACAAACAATAAAAATCTTATTCGCGTACTTATAATAATTTTCAAAATTAAACTTACTAATCAAAAACATAAAGATAAGACCAATAATCAAAAACAAACCTTGATTTTTAACATACTTAAAAGGATCATCAAACTTATATTCCGCCCAAATATAAGAAGAAGAATATACCATCATAAGCCCAAATAATGACAAAACAATAACTGCTATAACAAGTGTAATATTAATCCCTTTCATATGATCACCCCATAAATAAGAGCAATTATACTAGCTAAAAAACCAATAAACCAAAACATTTTAACAATTGTTTTCTCTTTCATTCCAAGCTTTTCAAACGTATGATGAATAGGTGTCATTGGGAAAAATCTTTTATGAGTTAACTTATAATAAATAATTTGAATAATACAACTCAAAGTTTCTAGTACAAATACAATTCCAATAAGTATAAGCAAAACCTCATGGCGCGTCATAATCGCATAAGCCCCTAATGTAGCTCCCAAAGCTAAAGAACCAGTATCCCCCATAAATACCTTAGCTGGATTAACATTAAAAATCAAAAAGCCAAACAAAGCACCAACCATCACAAACGCTAATACACTAATATCCTCATAGCCATCAAGCCAACCAGTATGCCAAGAAATAATACCAAACGTCACAAAACAAATCAGCGACAAGCCCCCAGCTAAACCATCAAGGCCGTCAGTCAAATTAACCGCATTACTAGCCGCCACCAAAACAAACAAAATAAATAATCCATAAAAGAAGCCAATATCCCATTTAAAATGTAAAGTATGAACCCACAACAACGGTTCATTGCCACCTTTCATAAATAAATAGAAAAATATAATTGCCACAATCGTCTGCAATAATAACTTCATAGTCTGACTAAGTCCCTTATTATTACGTTTCTTAATAATCAAATAATCATCCACAAAACCAATCAAAGTATAACTAACTAATGTAAACAAAATAATAAGCATCGTATAACTAAAATGAATCTTATCCAGAAAAATCAAAATCAAAGTTACCAAAATTGTCGGCACAATAAATATAAGCCCGCCCATCGTTGGCGTTCCTTGTTTTTTACTATGTGACCTTTTCAAATAAATACTAATATTTTGGCCAACATGTAGACGCCCTAAAAGAGGAATTAAAGTAGTTGCAAATAAATAAGCAAAAATAAAGCCAATAAGCATTGCCATAATCGATTTTACAATCATAAAATCCCTCCCTTAATTAGTAAATAACCTTACTGTTTCACCTTCATAAATTCTACTTCCAGCTTCTGGAGATTGATAAGTTACCTTATCACCACTACCTTGATAATCAATTTTAAAATTCTTAAGTTCCTTAGTCGCTGCCGCTTTACTCATTCCAACCACATCTGGTACTTCATAATACTTTTTATCTGTATATTGATATTCCTTTTCCATACCACCACTAGGTTTCTTAATATTAAGAGCCTTAATCGCATCCGTCATAATCGCTTTAGCTGGTGGGCCAGCAATAACTCCTCCAAACTGTCTAACCCCCTTTGGATTATCAATCGCTACATAAACGACAATTTGTGGATTATCAGCCGGTAAAAAACCAATAAAAGATAAAATATAATTATTATCTAAATATCTACCATCTTTAACCTTTTGAGCCGTACCTGTCTTTCCCCCAACACGATAACCATCAATATAAGCCGTACGTCCCGTTCCATTCGAAACTACACTTTCTAAAGCATAACGAACCTTCTTACTTGTCTCCTCACTAATAACCTTCCGCACAACCGTCTTTTTATTTTCTTTAATAACTGTATTTGTTTCTGGTTCATTTATACTTTTAACAATATAAGGTTTATATAAAGTGCCACCATTAATTGCCGCTGACACTGCTGTTACTTGTTGAATTGGCGTCACCGACACCCCTTGACCAAACGCTGTTGTTGCTAATTCAACCGGACCAACCTTGCTCAAAGGAAACAAAATGCCAGTACTTTCACCATTTAAATCAATACCCGTTTTACTGCCAAACCCAAATCGTTTAATATAATCAAATAACTTAGCCTTTCCAAGTTTTTGACCTAAAACAACAAAACCTGGATTACATGAATTCTCCACAACTTCTAAAAACGTTTCATGACCATGACCACCATGTTTCCAACAATGCAAAGTCGCGTTCTCTACCTTAATACTTCCACTATCGTTATAAGTATCCTTTTCTAAATCAACCTTACCTTCTTCTAAAGCTGCCGCCAAAGTAATAATTTTAAACGTACTACCCGGTTCATAAGTCGCCCATATCGGTAAATTACGGTTAATTTCTTCTGTCGTATACTTCTGATAATTGTTCGGAGAAAAATTAGGCCTAGCCGAAATCCCTAAAATTTCCCCATTATTCGGGTCCATTGCCAAAGCAACCACCCTATCAGGATTATATTTTGTAACAGCATTATCAAGTTCACGTTCAATTGAGGCTTGAATATCCTTATTAATCGTCAAAGTCAAATTCATCCCATTTTGGGGTTTCTCATAAACCTCACTTAAATTAAGCTTATTCCCTTTCGCATCACTAAAATACTTAATCGCCCCATCTTTACCAGTAAGATACTTATCATATTGTAATTCCAAACCACTAAGGCCTTGATTATCAATCCCCACATACCCTAAAGTATGTGACATATAAGTATCAAACGTATAATATCTCTGTGATTCTTTTACCAAATAAACTCCATCTAATTTAAGATTTCTTATCTTATCAGCAATTTCATAAGAAAGTCTTCTTCCTTCTGGATGCACCCTTTCAATCGATGTCTTTTTACTAACATGAGCATACATCACCTCATAACTAACATTTAAAATATTAGCTAATTTTTTTGAAACATCTTCTTTATCCTTAATTTGATTAGGAATAACCACCAGTGAAGTCGTTGTAATATTGTCCGCCAAAACTCCACCATCACGATCATAAATAATTCCTCTATCGGCCTTAACTGGCAAATTACGACTCCATAAATTAGATGCATAATCATTTAATTTGTCATAATCTATAACTTGAATATAAAATACTTTTCCAATAATCAAAACAAACAAAAAAATAATTACCAATAACACTATTTTCATCCTACTATGAATACTTTTAAAAAACATATGTAGCATCACCAGTTAAGTATATGTCCTAGCTATCAAAAAATTGCCAAAAGAAAAAACGATTATAAAAACCATTTTAACACTTAACCAATATTTTATCATTATATATCAAAGTCATTCCTAAGAAATGCCTTTTAATAGTAATCTCATTCAATTTAATAATAACTATAAATCTAAGCTATCTTTATTTAATAGGAAATCCTCCATTCCGATTTTTTGTGGAAACCCACACTTTTTCGTAATATATATAATGAAAGAACAAAGTGTTATTATCATAATAAAATTATTTTCATAACCGAATAAACTCCATCATCTTTAACACTTAACCAATATTTTATCATTATATATCAAAGTCATTCCTAAGAAATGCCTTTTAAAGGTATATTTTCATCATACATTTTTACAACCTTTGAATATTTCTCATATAACCTTTTATAATCACTATTATATCCAGCATTCATCATACTAAAAGGAACTACCTTAAACGAATGCCACTTACCACCACTTTTCTCATAATAATTATATAAAAGCTCATTATTAAGGTTCTCAAGACGAATAGAACTTTTCCCGTTCTCAGTTGTTTTAACCACATCGACCATACTCATAAGTTCCACCATCGTATTATAATCATTATTAGTAGACTGTGCCGAAATAAAATTACCTAAAGAATAAATAACCAAAGTATCATCAATATAAGTAACCGGTTCTACCACATGGGGATGAGTCCCAATAATAATATCCACACCTAAAGACGCTAAATATTCAGCTTGCCTTTTCTGTTCATCAGTCGGTTCACTTCTATATTCTATTCCCCAATGCATCGAAACTAAAAGCAAATCAACATCATCTCTAACCGCTTCAATATCTCTTTTGGCTTGCTCATCACTATATAAATTAACCAAATACTCCTTACCCTCAGGGACCTTTATACCATTAGTTCCGTAAGTATAAGAAAGTAATGCATACTTAATCCCATTTTTCTCTTTAATAATAATCTTGGAAGCATCATCAAAATTAGAATAACTACCAGCTGTTAAAACATCCTTATCCTTAAAATAATTAAGCGAATTCAAAACAGCTTCTTCACCTCTATCCAAAGTATGATTCGTTGCCAAATTAATAATATTAAATCCGGCATCAATCATCGCATCACCAAACTCCTGCGGTGAGTTAAAAGTAGGATAATCAGACAAGCCAATTTCTGTCCCACCCAACACCGTTTCTTGATTGTAAAAAGCCAAATCATAATTTTGAATAATTGGTTTAATAAACTCTAATTGCGGTTTAAAATCATAAATACCATTCTTATAAGCATCATTATAAACCGAGCTATGAAGCAAAGCATCACCAACCATAACTAAACTTAATTTTTCTTCCTTAATTTCAGTTTTAATCTTTGAAGGCTGTTTTACCTTACTATCATTACCTTTAGGCATAAACAAAAGTAATGAAAAAATAACCAGTCCTAAACAAAGAAAACCTAAAAGCCACTTCCAAAACTTCATTTTAAATCACCATAAAACTAATTACAACTGCCACCAACTGATAACATATATGTATTTAAAGCTTCCTTCCCTTCTTCATTATTAGTCGCACTAGTAAAATATTCACCATTAAGCTCATCTATTTTACTTTGATTCATCTTCTGACCATCTAAAATATAATCCGTAACAATTCCATCTTTTAAAGTAAAAACAGCTTCTTTCCCTGAAACATTACATGTAAATTCCTCACCTTTTTCACATCCACATAACAAAAACATACAAAATCCCATCATTCCTAAAACAAATACTCTTTTCATATAAATCCTCCTCACATTAGTGGCGCAAAAGCCATTAAAATTTGTCTTTTTAATTTCTGTAATCTACTTTCTTTCTTTTTACTGTCGATATGAACTTCATTAGACTTTTCTAAAGTTTCCATAAAATCTTTTTTAATTTTTTTAATTGTGCTGGCGTTATATAACCAAACACCATTTTCAAAATGTAAATAAAGACTACGATAATCTAAATTAACCGTACCCACTGTTGCATACTCATCATCCACAATAAACGTTTTCGCATGAATAAATCCAGGTGAATACTCATAAATCCTCACACCACTTTTAATAAGTTCATCATAATAAGCTTTCGTAACCTCATTAATCATTTTCTTATCAGGAATACCAGGCGTAATAATTCTCACATCAATCCCACTTTTAGCCGCCGCAGACAAAGCGGTAACCATCTCATTATCAATAATCAAATAAGGTGTCATAATATAAACATACTTGTTAGCCTTATTAATCAAATTAAAATAAATCGTTTCACCAGTTGCTTCATGATCCCATGGATTATCACAATATGGAATTACAAACCCATCAGATTTAATTTTTGCAAGATTATCACTCAAAGGTAAATACTTACGATAACTATATTTAGAACCTCTAACAAAATCCCACATTGCCATAAACATAATTGTCATATTCCAAACCGCATCACCTTTAAGCATAATCCCATTATCTTTCCAATGACCAAATCTAACTTTTTCATTAATATATTCATCAGCCAAATTAATCCCACCAGTAAAGGCAATATAACCATCAATAATCACAATTTTGCGATGATCACGATTATTAAATTTACTTCTTAAAATTGGAACAAACCGATTAAATTCACAAGCCTTAATTCCATAACTTTCTAAAGTTTTATAATAATGATTTGGCAACGTCGTAATACAGCCAAGATCATCATACATAAACCTAACTTCGACGCCTTCACTCACCTTTTTCTTTAAAACTTCTAAAATACTATCCCACATTTTTCCAGGACTAACAATAAAAAATTCCATAAAAATATATCTTTTAGCCTTTTTAAGTTCCTCTATTAACCTTTTATAGTATGCCTCACCAATCTCAAAATATTCCGTTTCCGTGCTTTTACAAATAGGCGAAAGCGAATATTTAGTAATATACATTGCCTGATTATAAGCCGTTATACTCTCATATTTAAGCTCAGTAACAACACTTTCATCCTGTGAAATATTCCTCAGTTGGTGGAGATAAATTTCCTTAAATTTTTTCTTTTCATGACCACTAAGTTGAACGCCACCAAACAAAACATAAATAAAAACACCAATAACTGGAAATACCAAAATCACCATAATCCAAGCAATTTTATAACCTGGATTAGTATTCCCATTAATAATATAAAGGGCAACAAAAATACCAAGTAAATAACTAAAAATATAAAAATAAACAAAATTAAAATTAAAATGCCATACCATAGAAACAATAACAAACACTTGAACTACTAAAGCAATAATTCCAAGCACTGCTCTATGCGTCAAAAATCCAAATACCTTTCCCAAAAATTTCACATTATCACCACACTAATATAACTAGATTATAACAAAGTCTTTTCTAATTTACAAGATTTGACAGTCACTATATGCCATGACACAAAAAAAAGATGTTAAACACCTTTTTATTTTATGCTTGCCTTAATAAATGAATCAAACAGCGGATGACATTTAGTCGGTCTACTCTTAAACTCCGGATGAAACTGACAAGCAATAAAATGTTTCTTATTAGGAAGCTCCACTATTTCTATTAAATCACTAGCTTCATTAATCCCTGAAAATACCATGCCATTTTCTTTTAAAACATCCTTATACTTGTTATTAAATTCATATCTATGACGGTGTCTTTCCTTAATATTCACTTCCTTATAATCTTTATAAGCTAAAGTTCCCTTTTTAAGTTTACAATCATAATTACCAAGTCTTAAAGTTCCACCCATATTAATAATATTTTTCTGCTCCGCCATCAAATCAATAATTGGCTCTAAACATACACTATCAAATTCTCGCGAATTAGCTTCACTAATCCCACAAACATTACGGGCAAACTCAATAACAGCCAGTTGCATTCCCAAACAAATACCTAAAAACGGAATATCTTCCTCACGAGCATAATTAATGGCTTTAATCATTCCCTCTATTCCCCGCTGGCCAAAACCACCAGGCACAATAATACCTTTTGAATTTTTAAATACCTTTTTCAAGTCTACACTACCCTCAAGTTTTTCTGAATCAACCCAATTAATTTTAATCTTTGTATTATATTTATATCCTGCATGTCTAAGTGACTCGGCTACCGACAAATAAGCATCATGTAATTCAACATATTTGCCAACTAATGCAATCTCAACTTCCTTTTCCAAATTATCAGTTGTATCAATAAGTGATTTCCATTCTTTTAAATTAGCTTTAGAAACTTTCATTCCAAACTGTTTTAAAATAATCTCATCAGCTTTTTGTTCATAATAATTTATAGGAATCTGATAAATATTTTTAACATCAATTGAATCAATTATATTTTCTTTTGGAATACTACAATATAAAGCAATTTTACCTTTCAAATGATCATCCAAAGGAATAGGACTCCTAGTTACAATCATATCAGGCTGAATGCCTAAACTTCTAAGTTCAATAACAGAATGTTGTGTTGGTTTAGTCTTAAGTTCATCAGAACCATAAATAAATGGAACCAAAGTCGTATGAACAAAAAACACATTTTCCTTTCCTTTTTCATTACCAATTTGCCTTAAAGCTTCAATAAATGATTGTGATTCAATATCGCCAATTGTCCCACCAATTTCCGTAATCACAATATCTGCTCCACTAGTAATACCAGCTTCATAAACCTTATTTTTAATTTCATTAGTAATATGTGGAACTATTTGAACAGTTGCTCCTAAATAATCCCCTCTTCTTTCCTTTTCAATAACAGTTTGATAAATTTTTCCAGTTGTAATATTAGAAGTATAATTCAACTCCTCATCAATAAATCTTTCATAATGACCTAAATCCAAATCAGTTTCCGAACCATCAGCTGTTACAAAAACTTCACCATGTTGAAATGGACTCATAGTTCCTGGATCAACATTAATATAAGGGTCAAACTTTTGCATAAATACCTTATATCCTCTAGATTTTAATAACAGAGCCAGTGAAGAAGCCGTAATTCCCTTACCTAAACCAGACACAACTCCACCAGTTACAAATACATATTTCGCCATACACTACCTCCCTACAAAATAAAAGACCATACTCCTTGAGAGTACGGTTGGCTCTCTTTCATTATAACACACCTCCACCTTTTTGTAGCCATAAATTTAAAATTTTACACTTATTTAAATTAATTCAAAAGAGAATTTTTTCAAAACATAAAGAAAAAAGTACAAATTAAAGTACTTATTCTTCCATATTATCATCATACTTTTGTGACAAAGTTATCTTTACCTTATTCGTACCAACATCAGAGCCAGCACTAATACTTTGAGCCGTAACATAACCATAGCCATCAATTTCATAATCATATCCTAAAGCATTCATAACATAAATAACTTCACTTCTAGAATAGCCATTTAAATCAGGCATTTTATTTTTATCACCATTAGTAATTAAAATTACCTTATCATATGATAATACCTTTTCACCTTTAGCTGGATATTGGTTAATAATCTTATCACCATTACCAATTAAATCAACATTAACCCCTGCCGTTTCCAAATCCTTTTTAATATCAGCTGTCTTTTTATTAGTATATGAATCTAAAACTACAGAATTAATATTACTACTACTAGTTACCTCCGTAAACATATTACGATACTTGGCAATATTCTTCATCAAGCTAGTTACTGCATCACTAAGCATATGATAAGTTCCCACATTTGGCTTCTTGATAGCTGCATAAATAATAATCTCGGGGTCATCTTTTGGATACATGCCAGCAAACGAATAAATATAAGCATTATCCCCAGTCAAATATCCACCATTTTCACTTGCAATTTGGGCAGTACCCGTTTTTCCAATCACATCAAAGCCATCAATCTTATATCTTCTACCAGTAGCCTGTGGATCATCACTATTAACAACGTTATACATTAAATTCTTCATCGTATCAACCGTACTTTGACTAACAATACGGCTAGACTCCTCAACCTTACGTTTATAAGTAGTCTTTCCAGTATTTGGATTAACAATCTTCGATACAATATGTGGGGTTAAAGCCTTACCATTATTAGAAATCAAAGTAAGTGCCTTTAAATGTTGAATCACCGTCGTATTAATACCTTGTCCAAAAGCCGCATTAGCTACTTCAACTGGATACTTAAAACCAATCTTACCAGATGCCTCACGGGACAAATCAATACCAGTAGTTTTTCCGAAACCATATTTATTAAAACATGTTTTCAAATCGTTTTTATCAATAAATTTATTAATCATCGAACTAACACCAACGTTACTAGAATATTCAAAACCCTTATCATAACTAATTGTTCCAAATCCTGTATTATTCCAATCCTTAATCGTCGCATCAGCAATTTCAATACTACCCGACTTAAAAGTATCAGTTCCCTTATAAGTTCCTTTTTCAATCGCACACATATAAGTATAAATTTTCATTGTACTACCTGGTTCAAAAGCCGAAGAAACCAGCAAATTTTCATAATTCTTAACATCTCTTGTATTCGGATTAAACGAAGGTGTCGAAGCTGCTCCTAAAATATCACCAGTCTTCGCATCCATAACAGCAATTATCGACCAATCAGGTTTATAACCCTCTTCCATCGTCTTAACTTCCGTTTCCACAAATCTTTGAATACTAGAATCCAAAGTCAAATAAATATTACTACCATCAATCGCATCAATTCGTGTTTCCTTAGTATCTGGTATCTTGTACCCAAGCCTATCTTGTTGATAACTTAAATATCCATCAGTACCTTTTAATAACTCATCAAACTTCGCTTCAATTCCCAGTTCACCATCAATACTAGTAACAACCTTACCATCCTTATCAACTTGTTCATTAGTTTTCGCATATCCTAAAATATAAGAAGCAAAATCACCATTAGGATAATATCTCTTATAAGTTTCCGTAAAATCAATTCCTGGTAAATTAAGCTTTTCAATTTCATCCTTTTTAAGCTCCGTAATATTCTTTCCCGCAAGACCTAACTCAACTTGATACTTTCCTTCATCCTTACCTTTAGTCAAACGACTTTTGATATCATCTTCAGAAGTATCCAAAACTGAAGCCAAAGCTTTGGCCGTTCCATCAATATCCTTAACATGATTAATTTTAGTTTTTGTACTACGACTTTCATCCAAATAAGCAATAATCGTATATGAAGTTACATTATGCGCTAAAATATTCCCCGTTGAATCATATATTGTCCCCCTTTTAGCTTTTAACTCTTTAGACACCGTATTACGATTGCTCGCAAATTCTTGAATATCGTGACCATTAACCGTTGGCGATAAAGCTAAATAACAATACCTTCCAAACAACACACAAAGACAAAGAAAAAAAACAAAAAAGACTTTTCCTGGGATTTTCCAAATATTACTTTTCTGCTTTTTCTTTGCCACATTAACACCTCTATTCATTAACAACGATTATATTATCATTATTATACGCTAGTCCCATCTCTTTGACAACATCATTAACATTTTCAAAAGATGTTAATTCATTAACTTTCATTGTTAAACTTTCATTTTTCTTTTCCTGAGCATCAATATCATATCTAATTTCCTCAATACTCATTTTAAGTTCACTTACCATTGCCCCACAAAAAGTCTTGATACCAAGTGAAAATACAAAGGTAAAAATGATTACAAAGTAAAGTAATCTCTCGCCCTTAGTAATTTTTGCTTTTTTAACTTTTTTCTTCGCCATAATCATTTATCCTTTCTATTACTCTCAAACGTGCACTACGAGAACGTGCATTTTTCTCAACTTCTAAAGCTGTCGGTTCCACATTCGCAATTACCTTAAACTTTGGTCTATATTCCAAAGGAATAACTGGTAACTTACGTAACTCTTTAGGTACCGAAGACACCTCATTAAAAATTTTTTTACAAATTTTATCCTCTAAAGAATGAAATGTAATAACACAAATTCTTCCACCAGGTTTAATTAAATTCAAAGCATCCCTCAAAGCAAATTCAAATACTTCAAGCTCATTATTAACTTCAATTCTAATTGCTTGAAATACCTTTCTTGCTGGATGACCTTTCTTACGATATTTTTCAGGAACATTGGCCTTAATAATTTCTGCCAGTTCCAAAGTACTTTCAATTTTTTTAGTATCTCTATATTGGATTATCCCCTTAGCAATCTTGCTCGCATATTTTTCCTCACCATACTTATAAAAAATATTAGTCAGTTTTTCATAAGAATACTCATTTACAACCTCATAAGCCGTAAGCTCATCATCCCTA
Source organism: uncultured Muribaculaceae bacterium (assembly GCA_964652445.1). Classification (GTDB taxonomy): domain Bacteria; phylum Bacillota_I; class Bacilli_A; order RF39; family UBA660; genus Coprosoma. The sequence goes on from CAZZCM010000002.1 coordinate 15,275, forward strand.
TTCATACGCATATCAAGTTTGGCGTCTTTGTGAAAACTAAAGCCCCTTTCAGCATTATCCAATTGTGGTGATGAAACACCCAAATCAAATAAAATGCCATCCACCTTAATATTTCTCTTATCCAGTTCCTTTTTCAAATTTACAAAATTAGTATTAATAATTTCATAATTAGGACTCACACTGGCTAATTTCTTACTAGCTTCCTTAATAGCGTCTTTATCTTGGTCAAAAGCATAAAGAAAACCATTAGGAATTTTTTTCAAGATATTAGAGCTATGACCACCATATCCCAAAGTTGCATCAACAATAATACTATCTTCTTTTAAATTTAAATACCTAATACTTTCTTCCAGTAAAACACTTATATGCATAAACCCTCCTAGACATTTAAATTAGCTGAAAATAAATTATCCGCAATATCAGATAGGCTGTCCTCATTTTCATCGATGAAGCTATTCCACCTATCAATGCTCCAAATTTCAAGACGGTCGCCAACACCAATAACGACACAATCCTTTTTCAAATCAGCATATTTAATTAGTGGTGAGGCAATATTAATTCTTCCCTGCTTATCAAATCCAATTTCCGTCGCACCTGATAAGAAGAACCTCATAAAATTACGGGCATCTTTTACATTAGGTAATTCTTGATATTTACGTACAATATTATCCCAAATATTTTTAGGATAAACAAACAAGCAACCATCAAGTCCTCTAGTGACAACAAAATTTTCTCCAAGTTCATATCTAATCTTAGATGGAATCGTAAGTCTTCCTTTGTCATCAATAGTATGGTGGTATTCACCCATAAACATAAAATCACCCACTTTTCCCCACTAATTTACACTGTATACCACTATTCTACTATTCAAAAGCCCACTTGTAAAGACTTTTTCTCACATTTTCAAAAATTTCCATCAAATTTTACAAAAAAAGAAAAGTCCATGGACCTTCCTTCCTAGTAATAAATACAAGAGCCTAGTAAAATTGCAAGTAAGATATATAATACTAATATAATTAAATATCCACAATTATTACTTTGTACTCCGCCACATTGGTTACCACATTGGTTACCACATGTATGTTCATTATTGCAAGCCATAATTACCCCCTTCTAGAGACTTATAGGTAAGCCCCAAGTATGATTATTAAAAGAATAAATAAAACTAAAACGATTGCTGCTGCGCTTACGCCTGTGTTACACATATAAATCATCCTCCTTTTTGTCTTTTCACATTATTTTATGGAAAACTTAAATTTATGTGAGTACTATTGTATAAATTATTTAAAAAATGTTGTTTTTTATTATGAAATTTGTTAGAATTAATATGTATGAACAAGAAACATACATCATGAAAGGAAGCAAAAACAAATGAAAAAAACATTATTAACATTAGGAGTTTGCATTCTTGTATTTGGCTTAGTAGGATGTGGAAAAACTCCAACTCTAAAAAACGGCGAAGAAATTATTGCCAAAGTTGATGGTAAAAAAATTACCGCTGAAGACCTATATGAAAAACTAAAATCACAAGGTGGCGAAACTACTTTAATAAGTATGATTGACGAATTCATCCTTAACGAAGAAATAGAAACCGATGAAGACGCCGAAACATATGCCGAATCACAAATTGAATCATATAAATCTTCATATGAAAGTTATGGCGAAGACTTTAATGAAGCCCTAGAACAAGCTGGATACAAAGATGAAGAAGCTTTCAAAGATGCTTTAATTATCGAATATAAGAAAAACCAAGTAGCTGAAGATTACATTAAAAATAACTTAGAAGACACCGAAATTGAAAAATACTATGAAGACAAAATCTTTGGTGATATTGAAGTAAAACATATTTTAATCACCCCAGATGTAGATGACAACGCTACCGACGAAGAAAAAGAAGAAGCCGAAGAAAAAGCTAAAGAAGAAGCTGAAAAAATAATCAAAAAATTAGATAAAGGGGACAAATTCGATGATTTAGCCAAAAAATATTCAGATGATGAAGGAACAGCTAAAAATGGTGGAAAATTAACGGCTACTTATGGCGATGTAGTTGATGAATTCTGGAATGCTGCCAACGAATTAAAAGATAAAAAATATACTACAGAACCAGTTAAATCTGAATATGGTTACCACATTATTTATCGTATAAAACAAAACGATAAACCAGAATTAAAAGAAGTAAAAGACACAATTATTGAAAAACTTGTCGAAGAAAAAATGGAAAACGACACTAATATTCAAGAAAAAGCCATGATTGAACTTCGTAAAAAATATAATTTAGAAATAAATGATACCGATATTAAAAAAACATATAACACAAGTACTAAAGAAGTTTTAGCCGACAATGAAGAAAACAGTTCAAACTAACGAACTGTTTTTTCTTCAATAAATTTATTAATTTCTTCCATTTTAAAGCCTTTAGAATAAAGTTTATTTTTAAGCCTATAAAATAATTCATCATCACTATATTTCTTTTCCAATTTCCTATAAACCTTTTCCATCTCTTTCATAGAAACATCATCAGCTATATGAACATCATCCAAAACCGATTTAATCATCATCCTATCATAGCCTAGATTAATTAAATAAGTCATTAATTTTTGTTTAAATACAAACTCAGAATATTTAACATTGGCCTTAACTTTTTTATTAACAATCTTGTTTAAATGTTCTAAAACAATTTTCTCATCAATATTAGAAACAACTTCATCAATGATAGATCTATCAACTTTAAACTCCTCTAAGCTTCTTGCAATCTTATAAGGGCCATCTAAAGAAAAATTAATTTTATCATTAGTATAAGCCTTCGCAAATCTACAATCATCAATTAAACCAATACGCTTCAAAGTTGTAATAATCTTATCCCTATCTTCTTCTAAAACTATACATTTATTTAAATATTCTTTAATTTCAAATTCACTTCGAAGCCTTCTGCCTATCATTTTAATCACTTTATTATAACTCTCATAATAAATTGTATCCGTATTAATCTTATTAAGTAAATCACTATCGATATTTTTATCAAATAATAAATTATTTTCCAAAATAACATCATCATAAGTATTAATAACCTCACCATTATCCAAAGTTATTTTATACTTAACACCATGTTTCTGTATTTTCTCTATTTTCATGAAATGTCGAGTAGACAAATCTCGACTACACCTCTCTTTCTAGCAAGAGGAAGTCTCACCCCCCTCACAAAATCATACATTGCCATTTACATTATAACAAACATTTGTTTTATGGGCAAGAAAAAAAGAACTATTGTTCTTTAATATGTATTAAATCATTAGAAACTTCTTCCAAAGCACGCCCTAAATTCTTAGAAGATCTATATTCAGTCTCTTTCATTTGTAAATGATTAGTTTCTTCTATATTCTTTGCTCTTTTAGCAACAATATTAACTAATAAATATTTTGAACCTACTTGTTTTAATAATTTATCAATTGATGGATATAACATATTACCACACTCCCATTATTGATAATATACCATAAAAATTAAAAATACAACCAATATCACAAAATTTGACATTATTTAACAGCCTTTTTAAGTCCCTCTAAAACACAAAACATCGCCCAAGTATCTTGTTTGCAATACTCCACTAACTTATTATACTTATGCTTAAAATCTAATTCATTCATCCTTGGAAAATTAGCATACGTTATCAAAGCCTCAACCCCGTTTCCAATTTCCATACCTTGATAAGTCAAATCGGAAAATACAGGTAAAACCATCTTAATTGAAAAAGAACCATTCATCGAAGAAGCATAATAATTAAACATCTTCGCCTCATCCTTATCATAACCAAGCTTTTCATATAAAGAACTTTTGGTTTTAACAATGTTCATTAAATCAAAAATCATGTCACATATTTTAAGTAATTTAGTTCTATACTTAGGAAAAATATCCGCCAGTTCCCTAAGCCTAGTTTTCTCAAAGGAATCATTATAAACCAAAACCGTTCCCTCATCACCAATTAATTCACACATCAACTTAACAAGTTCTTCCCTATGGTCTAAATGGTCAGGAGCCAAAAATCCATAATGATTATTTTCTTTATCACATACCCCAGGTGAAGACTCAATATGTAAAGAAAACTGAAAAACCGACTGAGTATAACATTTTTCACCTCTATATCTAGGCAGTGGACATGGAAAAGTTTCAAAATCCAAATGATAAATGGGATACTTTAACTGCTTAATACCGTCGATAATCTTATTTTTATTCATATAAGGTGTATTACTTTCCACCACCTGTCTTTGAATTACATTTTTAGGCCTATTAAGCATCCTCTTTGGTACATCAAGTATCGTCAAATAACCATCATTAATAAGGTCAAAACGTTCATACTTATTCCCATCCTTATCCTTAAAACCATGGTGTCCATCAAAATAAGCCATAATCGAATTTTTTTCCGGTAATTTATGGAAGCAAATCTTACAATATTTACATTTAGTAGTTTTTTTCTTCTCACAATATTCTCCAAGCGGAAACTCAGTAGCATTCAAATCACTAATATAGCCAGCTACTCTTTTTCTATCCAAATCAATTTTATCCATAAAGTCCCTAGTTACATTAGTCAAATCAAGAAAACAAACAATATCGTTTCCAGCACTATCAGTATCATATGAAGGCTCACCGCAGTCATACTTTCCATCAAAAACATAATCAGCATTCAAAACCGCCAGATAATATTTAATATTTGGTATTTTATCACTATCACCGTTATCCCGTAAATCATTTTCGATAATATACCTTTGAACAGCCAAATCATAAACATAATGACCAGCATTGCCAAAACGATTAAATAATTTAGCTCGGTTTTCCTCATATTTCTTTTGCGACATATAATCTTCAATATTAACATCTAAATCTTCAAGCAACTTATATATTCCATCCTTATCCCTCATAAAAATAGAATTAAATTTCCCATTCGTTTTAGCCCCCAAATTTAAAAACTTATTAGTTGTAGTCGCTTTAACCTCAATAATATTAAAACCATTTTTGGTTTCATTATAAATGTCGACATAACACAAATAACGAATATTATCAATTACACAATCAAAACTTTCTTGCTCCATGGTCGATTTAGAATACTTAAAAGTTCCAGGAAAATACTTTAAAGCTAAAGAACCAGCAAGCAATTCCACCATATTATAATAAGGCAACATCACTTCCAAATACTCATTTCGAACATCAATTAAGTCATTGTCATCGCCATCAAACATACAACCTAAAATTTCTTTAAGTTTATCTTCTTCTTCCTCTTTAAGATATTCTTCCAAAGATACCATACTATTAAGCTTTTCTTCTTTCAAATCGTCCAAAGCCACATATCTAGGACACCTACTATAATTAATAAAATTAGTCTTTGTTATTGCCACACTATCACCACCTTTATTTTACCAAAAAAATATAGCAAAAGCTATATCAAATCTTCATCATCAAATAGATAAGAACATAAATCTTTAATTATCCTACTTAATAATTTCATAAATAAGCATAGGTTTACTAACCTCTACATCACTAAATGAAAAACAGTCAAGTATGTCTTCAGTTGAAACCACCTTATCATTATAATACATCGTAACTAAGCATTCACCCACATTAACTTTATCAGCCACTTTTTTATGTAAAACAAAGCCAACAGTCGGATCAATAACATCTTCCTTTGTTTTTCTTCCAGCCCCAAGTTTCCGTGCAAGCTCCCCAATCTTTAAAGCATCAATACTTTTAATATATCCAGAAGAAGGCGAAACAATTTCAACTTTGTTAGTAGCTACCGAAATCTTATTAATATCACCATGTTGATATTTTACAACTTCAACAAACTTCTCATAACCCGTGCCACTTTTAAGCGCATTTTCCACATACTCAATCGCATCTTCAATCGGCATGTCTTTATCTAAAGCAAGCATCAAAGAACCTAAATTAATAACTAATTCATTTAAGTCAGCTGGACCCTTTCCTTTTAAAGTTTCAATGCTTTCCAAAACTTCCAAAGAATTACCAACTGCAAAACCTAAAGGTTCATTCATATTGGTTAAAACACAAATCGTCTCTTTACCATTCAAATGACCAATTTTAACCATAATTCTTGCAAGCTCCCTAGCATCATCCATATTAGTCATTAAGGCACCTTTTCCAACCTTTAAATCAATAACAATTTTAGAAGCCCCACTTGCAAGCTTTTTACTCATAATACTAGAAGCAATCAAAGGAATAGATTTAACCGTACCAGTCACATCCCTCAATGCATAAATTTTCTTATCAGCCGGACACAAATTTCCCATTTGGCCAACCAATACTACCCCAATATCTTCCACTTGTTTTTGCAAATCATCCAAAGACATGCTAGTTTTAAAACCTTCAATCGACTCCAACTTATCAATAGTTCCACCTGTATGACCTAAACCACGTCCACTCATTTTAGCAACTTTAACACCTAAAGAACCAACCAAAGGTGCCAAAACAATCGTTGTCTTATCACCAACACCACCAGTTGAATGCTTATCAATACAATCAAATCCAAGCTCTAAAATTTCACCACTATGAAGCATTACATCAGTTAAATCAATAATCTCCTTATCGCTCATTCCTTTCATATCAATAGCTTCCAAAAAAACGCTAAATTGATAATCTGGAATTTCATCATTAACATAGCCCATAACCGCATAATCAATTTCAGCCTTAGTTAATTCAAGTCCTTGCTCTTTCTTATCAATAATTTCTAAAATGTCATACATTTATATCACCATCCTATTTTTACTTAAACACCTACATTAACAATATATTCATTTAACTTCTTCAAAATATAATAGCCATCTACAAAGCCACGATTAACCTATCATCATATTTATACAAAACTGGGCAAACAAAAATTTTATCTTCAAACATTTATATAAATTAAGAGTGAAACATGGTAGCTTTTTTGGTATCACCTTTTTTATTATATCATTTAAGCAAATACAGATAAAGAAAGCAGGCACCAACTTGACAATTTTAGACAAAAAAACAGTACCACAAGGTACTATTTTAGTCTTTTATCAATTAACTTTACAGTTCTCTCTGGATCATTATATAAACTCTTATATAGTCCTTTATACTTTTTAAGTTCCCCAAGGATTTCCAAATCTTTTTTAGGTAACTTAACAACATAATCTTCTTCGTTTTCAGCAACCACGGTAACTTCTCTTCCCGTAAGTTCATCTAAAGACAAATCAAGTATATCTGCAAGTTTCAAAAAATTTTCCATAGTTGGAGTACGCGCACCAGTCTCATACCAACAAACAGCCACTTTCGAAACACCCAATTTGTTAGCTAAAACTCCTTGAGACATTCCTAAAGCTTTTCTCTTTTCTCTAATTACTTGTGGATTAATATTACTCATAAAATCACCGATATCCTCCCATTAACAGCATTATAACAAAAAGCTAACATTTTTTCTACCTTATTAACCGAAAGTTATTCTAAACTAATTATTTCCTCCTACACCGAAATTTTCTATGTTAAACAGGCATCAAATCTATTACTTTTAATTCTCTCGCCAATTACATTCATCAACCCCCTACAATATAATTATAACAGCATATTAGTTAAAAGTCACTACCTCACTTTTTTATAACTTTAAGTTATTTTTGTATTGATTTTAACTTTAAGTTAATGTATAATACAAGTAGAGATGATAGGAGGAAAAATATGGAAAATACTCTAGTTGAATTAAAAAAAAGTCGTAAAAAGAAAAAATACACCTGTAAATACATGGGTGAAAAACTAAAAGTAAGTAAAACATTTTACTGGCAAATTGAAAATTGCAAAAGAAGATTATCATATGAAATGGCTGTAAAAATATCTGATATTTTAGAAACTAAACCAGATAAGTTATTTTATGATGAATTTAAAAACAAGGCCAATTAGCCTTGTTTTATCTATAATAAAAGAAAACTAGAAATGAAAGAAATAAAGATATTTCGGGGGGGCTACAACACCCTGTTACAGGATATAATTATAAAGTAAACTAGCCAAAAAATACTTACGGAAGGCAAATTGTTGTAACCCCAATCCCCCTATGCTTCTTTTGCTTTACTGCTAGATAGAAAAGTTACCTTTTCAGCGACAACTTCAGTAATAAATCGTTGTCCATCTTCAGTATCGTAACGACTTGTCTGAATTCGACCTTTAACACCGACCAAATCGCCTTTTTGGCAATAATCCGTAGTACTTTGCGCTACATTTTGCCACAATTTACAGCCGATAAAATCAGTTTCATATTCGCCATTAACGTTTTTATAAGACCTTGGCACAGCCAAAGTAATACGAGTAAGTTTCTTCCCAGTTTCTGTCTCGTAAAGCTCTGGATCATTGGCAAGTCTTCCTACTAAAACAGTCTGATTTAACATAGTCTTCCCTCCTTTCGCGTGTTAATATACACGGAAAAGAAATAAAGTGCAAATAACGAATTTGCCAAATTCGTTACCTTTTTCCATACGAAAATGCCAAATTCGTCTAAGGCGAATTTGCCAAATTCGTACCCAAAAACCCTACCAAAATGGAAAATTGGTAAAATTTAAAATTTTTTACAATTTAATCTAATTTCTGTCTTTGAAACCTTACCAGTAGCATAATCAATGCTAATAATTGCTTCAGTTTCATCGCTACATTTTTCCAAAGTCTGTAAATTATAAGTTTCACCAGCTTTATTAGCATCTCTAAGTTTTTCTAAAGTAACTACATAAGCACCCGCCCCCGTATTAGCGCTCATATACTTATCAAAATAATCCAAAGAAGCCACTTTCATAGTCTCTTCTAATTGTTCAGTACGATTATTATCCCAAATATACAAAGCAAAAGCTATACCAACAAATAATAATAAAACAACTATAACAATAATTACTTTAGATAAACTCTTTTTTTCTTTAAAACCATTATCTACACTACTCTTTAAATCGGCCAAATCAGAGCCAAACATACTTGAAGTTGAATCATCACCTATAAATGACTCTTCTAAATCACCTTTTTTTTCTACTGTCTCCTCTTTTACTAAGTCACTATTGAAAGTAACATCTTCATTCTTCACCGTTTCTTCCTTAACTTCACTTGTATTTTTGTTGGCAGTACCAGCTTTAGATACTCCTAAATCTAAAGTCTCAATTTCATCTTTATTCCCCATATTCTTTCCTCCTTAAAAATAATTCTTTAATAATGCATTAAGTTCAACCGCATATTCCATTGGCAAACTCTCTCTAAATTCCTCAATAAACCCCATAATAAGTAACTCTTGTGCTTTTTCTTCACTAAGTCCTCTGCTCATTAAATAGAAAAGTTTATCCTCATCAAGTTTTGATACAGTTGCCTCATGTTCTAAATAAGATGAATTATTTTTTACCACATTTTTCGGAATTGTATCACTTTTAGATTCATCATCTAATATAATTGTATCACATTTTACAATTGATTTAGAATTTTCCGCATTCTTATCGATATAAACTGTTCCACGATAACTAGCATCCCCACCAGAGGCCGCAATCGATTTACTAATAATTTTACTTGTCGTTTTTGGAGCCAAATGAATCATTTTAGCGCCAGCATCTTGAATTTGATTTTTCGTAGCTACCGCAATTGAAATACAATTACCAGTCGCTCCCACACCTTTTAAAACACAACATGGATATTTCATATTAACCTTAGAGCCAATATTCCCATCAATCCATTCCATAAGACCATTTTCAGCAACTTCCGCTCTTTTAGTAACTAAATTATAAATATTATCGGCCCAGTTTTGAATAGTTGTATACCTACAACTAGAATTCTTACCAACATATATTTCAACCACCGCTGCATGAAGCGAGTCAGATAAATGATAAGTAGCTGTACAACCTTCCATATAATGGACATGACTATCGTCATCAACTATAATAAGCGTTCTTTCAAATTGTCCCATGTTTTTAGTATCAATTCTAAAATAACTTTGTAAAGGTCTATCAATCGTTGTATGTGGTGGAACATAAATAAACGTCCCTCCACTCCAAACTGCACCATTTAAAGCTGTATACTTATTTTCATCATACTTAACTAGCTTATTAAAATACTTTTTAAATAAATCAGGATATTTTTTAAGGGCCTCATCAGTACTACAAAAAATAACATTCTTGTCTTCAAGTTCTTTAATCATATTACTATAAATAACTTCGCTTTCATACTGTGCATGAGTACCATCTAAATACTTCTTTTCAGCCTCAATAAGGCCAACACTATCAAAAGTATTTTTAATATTACAAGCTACATTATTCCAATCATTAGCCACCACATCAGATACTTTTTTATAATAATTTATCTCATCAAAATCAATTTTTAATTCAGGGCCAAAATTAGGATTCGAAGATTCTTTAAAAACCTCATATGCCCGCAAACGAAAATCAGTCATCCATTTTGGCTCACCTTTTGTTTTAGAAATACTAATAATTTTTTCTTTACTAAGTCCTAATTCCTTTCCCATTTTTAGTCACCCTATATCTATTATACTAAATTTATTCCAAAATAAAAAGAGAATAGTCAATTTTAAATTAATTATTCAAAAATTAATGTCTCTATCAATAGCAACTTCTATCAATATCATGAAATAAAATTTCATTTAATATCAACTGTATTATTAAAGGTTCCTCTTTATTCAATAATTCATTAGAAATTACCTTTACCATAGACAAATAAATAGAATCTAAATCTATTCCATTATCTACTTTTTAACCTTTAGTTAGTAAACCATATACTATACCATTATCCATAATACTAGTCTTAGCCACTCACCATTGTCATTTTCCAAAATACATCTATAT
>CAZZCM010000003.1:0-15422 GCA_964652445.1 uncultured Muribaculaceae bacterium
TTAATTAATAGTTTCTATCTTATCACTAACATAAAAGCTAGTCAATGAAAAAAACGAATTTTATAACTCAAATTTGGGTTAAGAATTCGTTTTGGTTGTTAATATTTTTTACTCTGTTCTTAAGGCTTCAACTGGATCTTTTTTCGAGGCCATGTTAGCTGGGATGGCACCTCCAATAATGGTTAAGGTCATACTAATAATTATTAGTATAAGGGCATGTATTGGATTTAATTTAGCAACGTCAGCTAAGCCTGAGAAATTTTCGATGATTATATTAGTTGGGAATGTTAAAATGTAGGCTATACCAATTCCAAGTAATCCTGAGAATAAACCTATTATAAAGGTTTCAGCGTTAAATACTCGTTTAATGTCTTTCTTTCTGGCACCTAAGGCTCTTAAGATACCTATTTCTTTGATTCTTTCAAGGACTGAAATATAAGTAATAATACCTATCATTATTGATGAAACAACAAGTGAGATTGAAGAAAAGGCAATTAAGACAACTGTAATGGCATCCATAATTCCACCGGTTAAGGATGAAATCATTTCGGCTGTGTCGGTATATTGTATTTGGTCTTTTTCTTGTTTTCCATCGTTGTAATCATCTAGATAATCAGTAATATAGTCTTTAGTATCAAAGTCTTTGGGATAAATATAAATAGCTACTGGCAAGCTTTCGGCACCTAAATATCCCATCATTATTTCTTTGGTATTAGTACTACCTTCTTTATTGTCAAAATTTTGGTGTGTTAATATATTATAATCAACTTTGTTTTGAGCTTTTACTATTTCTGAGTTTTTATTTTCTTGTATTATGGCAGTGGTTAAAGCGTTTGTATAACCTAAACCGCTTCCGTTAGTAACCATTTCTTTACCGTCTTTACCACGAATAATGGCTTCAACTTTAACAGTTATACTTTTATCACTATTATACATTTTTTCGTAATCTGTATTTGGAATAAAGTTATCACCATATTTTTGATAGTAGTCATCATTTACTATAACTTTTAATTCTTTGTTCATGATTTCTTTGAAGGTTACTTGCTCTTTATCGTTAAAACCTAGTTGTTTTAAAACTGAAGCGGAAACTTGGTTTTTACTGTTAACTTGTAAAATTAAACCTGGGGTATCATTGTCAAGTTTTCCAGCTAATATATCGTAGTTTTTTTCGATTACGCCATCTTCTTCTTTATTGGGGTTCGTAGGCAGTAATGACCATAGTTGCATACTTTCGGTAGCGTTATTACTAGGCATTTCAACTTGGGAATATGTATTATCATCGTTTTTTCTAATGATGTTTAATGCGGTTCCTTTGTCAAGAGTGTATCCAGATACTTTGTCTTTATCCATTTTTTCGATATAATCTATATAATTTTGGGTAATTTGGTTATTGTGAACCATGGTATTTATGATATCGTCTTGGGCATAAACTATTTTTTTATCTGAATATTTTTTTAGTTTGGAATCTCCTTGAACAGACTGTATCATTTTTTCATCCATTTTCATAACTTGGCTGGTAATCATGATTGGTGATTGAGCCAGTGAATTTTGTTCGAAATTATCGACTTCCATGTTAAATCCATTCGATAATGAAAGAACGAGGGCAATTCCGATAATACCGATACTAGAAGCAAAAGCAGTTAAAGCGGTTCTGCCCTTTTTGGTTTTTATATTGTTGAATGATAGTTTAAGGGCGGTTAAAAAGCTCATTGAGGTTTTCTTGAGTGAAAAATTATCTAGTTCTTGACTGTTTTCTTCTGGAGGATTTGAGTCGTTAATGACTTCGCCGTCTTTCATTTCGACTATTCTACTGGCGTATTCATGAGCTAAGTTTGGATTATGGGTAACCATAATTACTAGTTTTTCTTTGGCTATTTCGGTAATCAAATCCATAATTTGTTTACTTGTTTTGGTGTCTAAAGCTCCCGTTGGCTCATCAGCTAATATGATATCTGGGTCATTGGCTAAGGCACGAGCAATGGCAACTCTTTGCATTTGTCCACCTGAGAGTTGGCTTGGTTTTTTATGGCTATGGTCTTTTAGTCCAACTTTTTTTAGTAAGTTTAAGGCTTTTTCCTTTCTTTGTTTGGCTGATATTCCACTTAAAGTTAATCCGATTTCGACGTTTTCTAAGACTGAAATATGAGGAATGAGATTATAGCTTTGGAAAATGAAACCAACAGAATTATTACGATAAGAGTCCCATTCGCTGGGTTTGAAATGTTTTGTTGATTTTCCATTGATTATTAAATCTCCAGTATCGTAGTTATCGAGTCCACCAATTATATTTAATAAGGTTGTTTTTCCACTTCCTGATGGGCCTAAAATAGAGACAAACTCATTTTCTCTAAATTCCAAGTTGATTCCTTTTAAGGCATGTTGAACAAATGTGCCTGTCTTATAACTTTTCTTTACGTTTTTTAATTTTAACATTGTTATCACCTATTCTATTTTTTTACAAAAATCATTAGAAAAGAGAATCTCTATGCAGGTTGTGCGTTTAAGGATTCTCTTACTGCAGTATTTGGTATAGCTTTTAAATCTGTTTGCATATTTTTATCTGAAACCATAACAGCATCACTATCGCTACTTGGATTCATATATAGGATATTATCTTTATTACTGACCATATCTTTTTGTTTTGGGGTTACGCATTTTATAATTGGATATTTTTCTTTAAATTCTTGAACTGTTTTTTTGATGTTTTCGTATGTGTCAAAATCCATACAAAGAATTGGATAGTAATTTTCACTTATTAAATCTTCGCATATTTTGTTTGTGGCATTTATAATAGATATGATATTTTCTTTTTTTCTTAAATGGTTACTGATGTAATCATTATTGATTTCATAGATAACCAATTTTGAAACTTTACAATCGGCAAGTAATCTTAATATTCTAGTACTTTCTTTAGTTGCTTGATCGATATTTGTTGATTTTCCACTAATGAATGAACCAACTTCAATACTTGGAATGTTGTCTCTTAACATTTCGATATTGTCTCTAAATACTCCATCACCATTTTTTACACTCATACATGTTACTATAACTAATGGCTGGTCTCGATATGCTTCGCAGTCGGCTTTATCTAAAGCAACGTTACCTGGAACTTTTTGGATTATTACTTGGTGACTACTGCTGGATTCTTCAGCTGTTTCTTTTGGCTTCTCAATTGGTCTTGGCATGGTCATTCTAACAGTTTTTACTCGATTCTCATCAACATTTGAATTTGGTTTTGTAACTGTAGCTGAAGCATTTAACTTGGCCTGGGTTAAGGGTTTAGTCTCTGTTGGTTTAGCTGGCCTTTGAATAGTATCTGTTTTAATTGTATACATATTGACAGCTGGTTTGTTTGGGTTATCAATTTTTATTGTTGAATGATTGACATTGATTGGTGAGGCGGTCACTCTTCTTGCTTCTTCTTCTTTTAATTTGTTATATGTTTGGATGATTTTCTCTAAAGCACGAGCATAAGCAACTGAATTATGGTCATCAGATATTTTGATTATTGACACACCAACTCTAACTTCATTTGGTGAAGTTTGAATTATATAACCTTCTTTTTTGCCAGCAATATATATACGGTTGACTTTTAATTGTAAAGCATTTAAACATGCTTCATAAACATCGAGCCATGAGTTTTTCCAGTCATCTTTATTATTTTCTGTTAGCTTTGGAATGGTAATTTTTTTTAATCCACCTTCGATATTGACTAGAACATTACGGCCTTCGCTACGAACGATATCATTTGGGGTTTTAAGATGTTCACTAATCCAACCTCTTATAAGATCAAAATTTATATTTGTCATATTGCTTGGCATAGCTTTTTTTTCTTCTTTCATAACAGTCACCTACAATACTATCTCTGCTTACATTATACATACATTTGAGTTTTAAATCAATAATTGTCCACGAAAAAAGGCTAAAAATAGCCTATTTTTTTTCTTCTTTGAACATTTCTTTTAGGGTTGTTCCTAAAGTTGCCAAATTTTGTAAATCTGAAGGAACAATTATTTTAGTTGAATTTCCGTCAGCTACTTTAGCTAGTGCTTCAAAGCTCTTTAATGTAAGTACACTTTGGTCCGCTTTAGCTTCTTTTATTATTTTGATACTTTCAGCTTCAGCTTGATTAATTTTTAGAATTGCTTCAGCCTCTCCTTCCGCAACTCTAATTTGTGACTCTTTATCGGCCTCGGCTCTTAAAATGGCACTTTGTTTTTCACCTTCGGCGATTAAAATGCTTGATTTCTTTTCGCCTTCGGCTCGTAAAATGGCCTCACGACGTTCACGTTCAGCACGCATTTGTTTTTCCATTGCTTCTTGAATATCATGTGGTGGAAGAATATTTTTTACTTCGACTCTGTTAATTTTTATTCCCCATGGATCGGTGGCTTCATCTAAAATTGAACGCATTTTTGTATTAATTACATCTCTTGATGTAAGTGTTTGGTCAAGCTCTAACTCACCGATAATATTTCTAAGGGTGGTTGCGGTTAAGTTTTCAATCGCACTTATTGGATTTTCTACTCCATATGTATATAGTTTTGGATCTGTAATTTGAAAATAAACTACGGTATCTATTTGCATTGTAACATTATCTTTGGTGATAACTGGTTGTGGGTCAAAGTCTTTGACTTTTTCTTTTAAACTTACAATTCCAGCAACTCTATCGATGAATGGAATTTTAAAATGTAGTCCATTACCCCATGTTGTAAAATATGATCCTAATCTTTCGATGATATAGCATTGTGATTGTGGGACTATTTTAACGTTTGGAATTATAATAATGACTACTAAAACTAAAATTACTAAAAATATACTCATTTTTCTTCCTCTACTTTCTCTACTTTTAATTTTACCCCATTTAATTCTAGTACCTTAATGGTACTACCTTCTTTTATGGCTTTATCAGCTTGGGCAGTCCAATGTTTACCATCAACTTTTACTTCGCCGTTTTTGGCTTTGGTTATTTTTTCGGTAACTATACCTTGCATACCAATAATTCTATCAACATTTGTAGCTTCTTTGTGTTGTTTTAATAGATTTTGTAGTAAAGGTCTAGTAGTAACTAGTAGAATAACTCCTAATAAAACAAAAATACCGAATTGAATGATGTAGTTGTCTGTAAAAAATGAAATGATTAAGGCAACTATTCCACTGGCTACAAACCATATGGTTGTTAGGTTGACGGTTGCGGCTTCTAATACTGTCAATATTATAATTATAAGTAGCCATACTCCCCATTGTTCCATACATGCACCTCCTAATTTAATTATACTATACAAGTCGGCAAAAAACAACAAAAAGCAAGGTATTTATTCCTTGCTTGACTTCTTTTCGTTTTTAACTTCTTTAACAATTCCAAGTACTGTATTTAGTTTTTCTTCAAATACTTTTATCTTTTCGTTTCTGTCTTTTACTTTATCTTGTAACTCTTTTATTGTTTTGTCTTTATTATCAACGGTTTCTTTTAATTTGTTGTTTTCATTGGTTAGGTTAGCGATGTGTTCATTTTGTTCTTTGATGTTGACTGTTAATGAATCGTTAAGTTTTTGTGTTTGTACTTTTTCTACTCTATCGATTTCAACTTGTTCTTTTGCTTTGTTTACTTGATTTGTTAGTTCATCGGTTGTACTAACATAGTCTTTTGATAATCTATCAACTGTTTTAGTAAATTCTTTACTAAGTGTTACAATTTTTCTATTAAGACGTTTGTTTTCAGCTGTAATTTTGTTGTATTGAATTGTCCTTTTATCGTTAAAGTCTTTTTCTTTTAAATAGCTTCTTATTGATTCTAATTTTTCTAATTCTTCTGGGGTTAAAGCTTCTTTATTGTAGTGTTGTTGACCAAAAGTGAATGTGTAATCATTATAATCAACAAATAATGTTAGATTTTTTAAATCTCTTGTTGTTGATTTATCTAATAATTTTGGTTCCACATCTATTTCTTCATAAATATTTTTTAATTTGCTTTCAGTATCCATTGGCTTTGGAACTTCAATTTCTGGGAATTCTTGTTCTATTGCTTTGTGGATTTTTTCTTGGTCGTTTTCGTCGTCAGGTCTAACAAGTTCTTCTTCTAATTCTGAAGTTGGTAGTTCGTCATCATTGTCGGTATTTATTGTTTCTGTTTCTTCAGAAATAACTGTTGGCTCAATGATTTTAGGTTCTTCTAATTCATTGTCTTCTTCTATTTTTTCTGGTTCCTCAGGTTTTTCTTCTGAGTATTCGATCTTTTCTTCGACATTTTCTTCAGGTTCTTGCTCTTTTTCTTCTATAATTTCTTTTGACTCATCAGAAATTACTTCCTCAGCTACAGTTTCGTCTGGTGTTTCAATTTGTTTTGGTTCTTCTTCCATTTGCACGTCACCAAAAATTGAAATTGGTGTTTCTTCTTTGACTTCTGGAGTTTCATCATAAACTGGTTCTATAGCAGCAGGTTCTTCGTAAACTGGAGTCACTTCTTCTTGTTCCATGCTGGTCTCCTCTTTATCCTTTTCATCTATTGTGTGTAATTTATTCCAAATTGCATCAAGATCATCTGATCTAAGTGTTCTTTCATTAGAATCCTCAGATATAAATTCTGGCTCTGGTTTTTCTGGAATGAAAGATTCATCTTCCTTGTATTCTCCAATGGCATTTTGTGTATCAACTGGGTTATTACTTGGTTCGTCATCTTTTTCAGGGAAATTTTTATTTTGAACACCTTCCATATGTGAATGCTCTTGTTTTTCTATTAAAGGTGCTTTTTTGCTTTCTAAATCATTTATTAATGTGACAAGTTTTTCTGTTTCTTTTTGTAGTGACTTTAATTTTTTGTTTGCATCTTTAGCTGCTTTTTTATCATCACCATTTGCGATAGTATTTAAAGATTCGATTTCTTTATTCTTTTCTTCTAATTCTTTTTGATATGCAGTTATTTTGTTAGAATAGTTATTGATTTCTGATTTTCTTTGGTTATATATATTTAAGTTATTGCGCATTTCACTATTTATTTTTACGGCTTTACTGTTATTGTATGAAATACTCATTATTCTTGCTCATTTCTAATAATTTCACGCATAACTTCTTTAACCATTTCCCAATCATCATTAGGCATTGTTTCTAACTTATAACCATCCTCTGTTTTATTAAGAATTGAGGCATGGATGGTTTCCATGGCATTATCATCTACCTCGCTAAATGTATATAGAATATAATCTTTCCCTGTTTTATCTAAACTAAAGTATAATAATACCTCAGCCTCTATTTCTTCCCCAGTTTCATTAAGTACTTTAATCTTATTCAATTTTCAGCCCTCCTATTCTAAAATTCATTATAGCACATTTGTAAAATTGTGACAACTAATTTTTTACTTTTTTAAGGAAAAAAAGCTTTTAAAGTTTTTTTGATAGTGGTTTCTTACCTTTATTTTATCTCTTTCAATTACTAATCTTTTGTTTTTTAGAAGTTAATTCTTTTGTATCTACTTGTTCTAATTTTAGTAGTTTTATTTTATTATCGATACCACTAGCATAACCAGTTAATGATCCATTACTTCCCACTACTCTATGGCATGGAATTATGATGGAAATAGGATTATGACCGACAGCTCCACCAACAGCTTGGGCGGACATTTTCTTGTTGTATTTTTTTTCTAATTGTTTAGCAATATCGCCATATGTAATTACTTTTCCGTATGGTATTTGACTTAAAATTTGCCAAACATCTTTTCTGAAATTGCTTCCTTGAGGTTTTAGTGGTAATGCGATTTTAGGATTTTGGCCTTTGAAATATTCATCTAACCATTTTTTTGTTTGGTTAAAAATAGGTAATTCTTTTTCGACTTCTTCTTTTATTGTGTCAGCATAATATTTTTGACCATCAAACCAAAGACCAGTGAGGTTGATTCCGTCACTGGCTAAGGTAATATTTCCAAGTGGTGAAGTAATTTTTTGGATGTAAGCCATTTTAACTTCTAGCCATCCCATCAACTGACAAAATTACTCCGGTAATGTAGCTTGCCATTGGGCTAGCTAGGAAAAGGAAAGCATTGGCAATATCTTCTGGTTTTCCTATTCTGCCAAGGGGAATGGTTTTTATAAGGGGTTCTATCATTTCTTGGGGTAGAGCTTTGACCATGTCTGTCTCTGTAATTCCAGGTGCGACAGCATTTACTCTGATTCCCTTTTTGGCAAGTTCGCGAGCTAATGATATTGTTAAACCGTTAACGGCAAATTTACTAGTTGGATACATAACGCCTGAAGGCTGACCACATATACTAACCATTGAACTAGTATTTAAAATTACACCTTTGGTTTGTTCTAAATAAGGGGTTACGACTTTTGAACAAACGAATACTGATTTTATGTTTAAATTAGCTATTTTATCATATTCTTCGATTGTATAGTTTTCTAATGGTGTTGATGATGAAATACCAGCATTGTTAACTAATATATCGATTTTTCCAAAGGTTTGATTTATTTCTTCCATTACTTTTTTAACTTCTTCTTCGTCAGTTAAGTTGGGATGAAAGCCGATTACTTCATAGTTGTTATTTTCTTTTTTTAGTTCTTCGATGGCTTTAGTTACGGTTTCTTCTCTTGAACCGAACAAAGCAACTTTGGCTTTGTTTTGTAAAAATTTTCTAACTGTTTCAAATCCTATTCCTCTTGTACCACCAGTTATAATGGCTACTTTATTCTCTAACATTTTATCTCCTCTTTTCTATAGTTTGACTTGGTATTAATGTTTGTAATTCTTTTTGGATATCTTCTTCATATGATGAGGTTTCATAATTACTATATTCTGCACTTATTTCTCTTAATTTATCCATTTCGACAACACTGATTTTGGTTGATAAGAAATTTAAATCAACGTCTTGCCAATCACCATATTTTTGATTGGAAAGGGCAATCATAAGATAACACAATTTTTTCTTGGTGTCTTCTTTAATATTCCATTTTAAAATTTCGGTTACTCTTTGAAGACATAATGAAACTTGTAAGAATTTTATTTCTTCACTAAATCTTTCATATCGGCCGCTTTCTTTAGTTTTTTCCTCAATGTAATCGGCACCGATAAAACAGTCGAGCAAATGGGAATTAACTTTTTTACCACTAGCCATAATCCCTGTTCCTACTCCAGCTCTATAAAAGTAATCAGCATTGTTAAAACGTAATATTGTGTTGGCATTTAATATTTGAGTATATGAAAATGGATAATCTTCCCATATTATACCATCTATAAATTCTGCTGTCGCAAGGGTATCTTTTCTAAAAAGTTTGTTGCAACAAGAAGGACTTTCTGACATTAAATCAAGTAATGTAAGATTTGCATTATTGATTTTTGTTCCTTTTCTTCTGGCTGAATGTGAAAAATCTCGGTTTAAATTTCTATCATCTTTAACGGTTATAAGTCCTGTAATTATTACTTCTGGATAATTATTCGTTGTGGCCCCATCATACATATCTTGATACATGTTTGGGTTAACGTAATCATCGCTATCTACAAATGTAATGTATTCACCACTAGCTATACTCATACCCAAATTACGAGTATAACTTAAACCACGATTGTGTTCATTTTGCAGTATTTTTATTTTCTCTGGATAACTTTTTTTAAAAGTTCTTAAAATATCCATACTATTATCTTCTGAGGCGTCATCGATGGCTATAATTTCGATATCTTCTAAGCTTTGATTAACTAAAGATGTTAAACAAGTATACAAGTATGTTTCGGTATTATAAACTGGAACTATTACACTGACTTTTGGCACTGATCTTTCCTCCTTATATTATAACTAAATGGTTAATAATGTTGGTTACTCAATTTGAAATTCATATTTGTATTTTCCGTTATCTTTAGTTATTATTACATTACCCTCAATGGGTTGATTGGTTTTGGCATTTGTTAATTCTTTTTCTTCAATATATCCTTCGGATTTTAATTCATCTATAGATACAGTACATGGGCTTGTTTCGCAGTCCATTGTATATATATGAGCATTTAGATAGTTTTTGGCGGCTCTTTTAATGGTTTCGGTTTGAATATTGTTAACTTCTTCTTTGCTTTCATCAATTAGGTTAATTACTAATGGTGTGACAAGCATACCAATAATTCCTAAAATAACTATTACGCCTAATAATTCTACTAATGTAAATCCCTTTTTGGGCATAGTTTTCACCTTCTTTAATTATAAAATAGTTAATTGTTTTAGTCAAGCTAAGTAGTCTTTAGTATATGGTGATAAATTCTTTTATATCTTTTTGAGAAAGTTCTTCACCATTACTATTGGATAAGCTAATCGATACTACGAAGTTACCTTTTGGATAATAAGCTATTATGGTACTTGATGATGTATTATCTTTTTGGGTTAGGTATTTATAACAGTTGATTTTTTTATTGTTTATTTTTACGTTAAATTCTTCGGCTTTGACTTTTTTGTAATCGCTTGACAAACTCATTTCATTTACGATTTCTTTATCCATTTCGATAATTGTTTTTATATCTGATAAGTATATGGAATACTGAAGAATGTTTTGATTATCATCACTGATATATGTTTTTGATGTTTCGGTCTCAGCTGATGCTTTGTAACCTTTTGGAGTATCATATGTGATTTCTATTCCACCATATGTTAGGACTTCACTACCTGCATTATTATTTACTTCCCCTGTTATAATGGCTTTGAACCAAATTTTACTACTTGGAACGTTTATAACTAGGAATGTTGTTATTAAAACAATTATTCCGATAAAAATTAGTATTATGCCACCATCACTTAAAGCGGTCTCTTTTTTAAATTCTTTTTCATGGGTAAGGTGTGTATAAAGTAATGCTAGAGAAATATAGATATATGGTATTACATAGAAAAGTAATATGCCAAATGTACACAATGCTAAAATTATCCAAAAGGAAAAACTTATTAATAATCCGTAAATTGTTATTCTATTTTGAGAAACGATATTGGGAAGTTTAAATAATATTTCTTTTGGCGTTGTTTCTTTATATTCTAAGTATGTAAATGGAAGCATTAAAAAGACTGGAATATATAAAATTAGAATAACTAAGTTTATAAAAATACCGACACCTGGAATTAGTTTAAATAACCACATAACAATAATTAAACTAATGATAAGAATACTAAATAATTTTATAAATTTTGGATCTATTAAATCTGTGAATAGTTCTTTATAACTTATCTTTTTGTTTTGACATGTTTTTATGGTCATTTTTGAAAAGCTTAAAATAAATGGCGAAATTAGAATTAAAATGATTCCGATAATTAAATCGTTAACTACTTTTATGTTGTAGTTATATTTTGTTAAACTAATAAGAAAATAGCTAGCGGTTATTATTAAAATGAAAATTATAAAAATGATAAATAATGAAATGATTAGTTCTTTTTTTGGCTTGTTTTTGGCCTCTTTTTTAATGGCTTTTCTAACTATCTTTTTTTGCATATGCACCTCCTATTTTCATTATACCACAATATTGTTATCATAACCTTTTATTTTTGTTTTAGAAAGAAAATAACTGCCAAAGATATTTGGCAGTCTTATTAATTTTTGTAAATAGCCATTATGGCTTCGGCAATTTTTATTCCATCCATAGCTGAGGTTGTGATACCACCGGCATATCCTGCTCCTTCACCGCATGGGTATATTCCTTTAATGTTGCTTTGAAAGGTGTCATCTCTAATTATTTTTACTGGTGATGAGGTTCTACTTTCGATAGCAGCTAATATAGCGTCTTCGGTAGCATAACCTTCTATTTTTGTATCGAAATATTTTATGGCTTCTTTTAGAGGGTTACTTATGTAATTAGGTAAAATGTTATTTAAATTAGCAAATTCATAATCACCTTTAAAGATGGGATTTACATTTCCAAATTTTGTTGATGTCTGGTTATTATTAAAATCTTTAAGTAATTGAATTGGTATTTTGCCATTTCCTTGCTTATAAGCTTTTGTTTCTAAATTTTTTTGGAATTTTATTCCGTCCAAGGGATGATTTCCAAAATCGTTTGGAGAAACGGTGACTATAAGGGCACTATTGGCATTTTCGCTACTTCTACTATGATAGCTCATACCATTAATGGCTAATTTTTGGTTTTCAGATGAAGCGTTAATGACATACCCGCCAGGGCACATACAAAATGAATAAACTCCCCTATTGTTTATGTTGGTGGTGAGTTTATAATCGGCGGTGAAATTACTAATACCATACTGACTTTGATTTATCATTTTTTGGGAATGTTGAATTCTTATACCAACAGCAAATGGTTTACCTTGCATATTAAGATTATTATTATAGAGCATTTCGAAGGTATCTCTAGCACTATGACCAATAGCTAGGATTAAGGTTTCGCAGTTTATTTTTTCTTTATTGGTTTGAATAGCTACTATTTGATTATTTTCGATAATTAGATCTGTGAGTTTGGTTTCATATTTAAAGGTGCCACCCATATCAATTATCTTATTACGCATATTTTTTATGACATTGCTTAATATATCGGTACCGATATGTGGTCTATTTAAATATAGTATTTCTTTTGGAGCCCCATTTTGCACAAAAGTTTCAAAGACTTTTTTCATTCTAAAGTTTTTGTCTTTGACAAGGGTATTTAATTTACCGTCAGAAAATGTTCCTGCTCCACCTTCACCAAATTGAACGTTGGATTCGGTATTTAATTTGCCAGTTTTCCAAAATGTATTAACGGTGTTTTTTCTATCTTCTATTTTTTCTCCACGTTCAATTATAATTGGCTTAAAGTTTTTTTCGGCAAGGATGTAAGCAGCAAATAAGCCAGCTGGACCACTACCTACTATTACTGGTCTATTTTTCATGCTTTTGGTTCCGGTTATTTTGCATGCATATTTTTCTAAGGGTGTTTTGAAGATATCTTTAGATTTTTGTTTTTTTAGAATTCCATTTTCGTTTTGGATATTTACATCTATTTCGTAGACATAGTGAAGATTGTCTTTTTTTCTAGCATCTAGTGATTTTTTATTGATTTGATAGTTTTTGATGGTACTTGGTTTTATTTTTAATTTGGTGGCAAGCTTATTTATGATTTCGGTTTCATTATCTTGGTTGTATTTTATTTTTATATTTCTAACTCGGATCATTTATTTACCCTTTCCTGCTAACATACCAGTAATGAAGGCAAAGGTTAAATTATAGCCACCACAATCACCATCAACATCTAAAATTTCCCCTGAGAAGTATAATCCTTTTACTTTAAGTGATTCCATGGTTTTTGGATTTATTTCTTCTAGGGGTATACCACCACTACAAACTTGAGCTTTGTTAAAGTCTTTGGTTCCAATAATGTTTACTTTTAATTTACATACGCATTTACCTAAAGTTTCTTTTTCTTTTTCGGTTAATTTATTCCAGTATGTGTTTTTACTAATACCAGCTTTTTCGATTAGGATATCGGCTATTTTATAATTTAATAGCCCATCAAACAATTTACTTATAGTACGCCCTTTGACTTTGCTGTTTCTTTTGTTCATGTAATCTATGAAGTTTTTAATGTTGGGTAAAAAATTAATAATGATTTCTTCTTTTTTCTTTTGTTCTAATCCTTTAGCAACGTATCTACTTAGATTGAAAATGCAGATACCGCTAACACCATAATCGGTTAGTTGAAGTTCGCCACTTTCAGTTTTGATTAATTTATCATTTTCGATAAGGGAAACGTTTACATCACTTCTAGCACCACTACAAGACTTTAACTGTTTATCGTTGTTTAATAGTTGAACTAAGGCAGGTAATGGCTTAATTACTGTATGATTTAAGGATTCGGCTAATGAATAGCCGTTTCCATCTGAGCCGGTGTTTGGAGCGGCTTTAGATCCGGTGGCGATTATAACTTTATCGGCGGTTATTTCATTGTTTATGATGAACCCACTACCTTGTTTAGTGACGGTATTTACTTTATAATCGTTTATGATTTTTATGTTTAGTAATTGACATTCTGTAAATAAGGCTTCCCTCATACTAATAGCTTGACCAGAATTTGGATAATAATAGCCGTTTTTTATTTTGGGAACAATGCCAATACTATCTAAGAATTCTAGAATTTCTTGGGTGTTTTTAGGATTTATGATCGTTTCTATTTTTTCGGGATTGGTTGTGTGATAATGAGTTAGGGATTGGTCGACGTTGAAATAATTACATTTTCCGTTACCAGTGGCTAATATCTTTTTACCAACATGGCTATTTCTTTCTAAAATTGTAACCTTATGATGAGCCTTAGCGGCATATATAGCGGCAACAAGTCCAGAAGCTCCACCACCTATTATTACTACTTTTTTCATACTGTACACCTCAAAAATATTATAACAAATGACAAATAAAAATACTAGGTATTATTTTTTACTTAGTATTTTAATTAAAGTGTTTCTACATGGTGATATTTAATTATTGCTTCGTCGCTAATCTTTTCATTGCTTTTTGTCCCAGCTCCAGATCTATCCCAAGGGCTTGATTTTTTATGTGTTAATGTAATTAATTCACTAGCTGTTTTGTTCCCATATTTTCTTAGGGTTTCTTCAATACTAATTAATTTTTCTACGCCATCTTTTGAAGCTAAAATTCTACTTCTAGATGGTAACTCTAAATTGTTCACCATGTTTATTACGTCTTCATTATCGATTTTTTCATATCCATATTTTTTATATTTTGAATATACTGTATCGATAACTGGTCCGAGGCGATAAGCGTATATATTATCATTAAATAATTTCTTATGGGTATTGCATAGGTAATCGGCATAACACATATAAACTAGTTTTTCTAATTTTAAATGAGTACATTCAAACTTACTTAGTATATACTTAGCTATATCAGTACCTTTTAAAGATAAATCATCACGAATCAAATCTATAAATTCTTTTGGTTTTTTTAATAATTCTACATTTTTAAAAAAATGATCATATTTAACTACTGAATTCCAGTCTCTAGAATTGGTTGTTATAAAATGGGTTGAAATGGTGGTATATTTATTGCACTCTTTTATGACTTTTTCTATGTTTTCTTTAACTAGTAGTGCTTCTTCCTCGTTTTCATAGCAAAAATCAAGGGCGATTCTTTTTCCAATTGAATAGGCACTACTCATAATTATATAATGTTTTACCATTTTAATCACCTTCTTCGTTTTCTGATTCCCATTTAGTATATCCTTGTTTATATTTTTCATGTGATGTAAAGTTTTGTTTTACGTGTTTTTTATCCCATATTTGTAATTCCCATTGAAAGTTATGACTGTCACCTTTTCCAAAGTATATATGGGTGGCAACATAGTCACCTTTGGCAGAGTTAATGCATTTTAGTTTAGGGAAATTATGAGTTATAAATTTTTCTATTTGTTCATGGCAAATTTCTTCTTCAAAAATAATTCGAATGCCAAACAAATCATTCAAGCATTTATTT
>CAZZCM010000003.1:15522-24939 GCA_964652445.1 uncultured Muribaculaceae bacterium
CATTATTTTATGGCCTCTTTTCTTGAAAGGTTTAACCTACCTTTCTTGTCATAGCCTAATGATTTTACTAGGATTTCGTCCCCAACTTTTACTAAGTCGCTAGGTTTTTCAACTCTTTTAGTATCTAATTGTGATACGTGAACTAAGCCTTCTGTTCCTGGCCAAAGTTCAACAAAGCAACCAAAGTCTTCGACTTTAACAACTTTTCCAGTATAAATTGTATCTGGCTCTACTTCTCTAACGATTTCTTTTATACGATTGGCAGTTTCTTCAATGACTTTTTTGTCTGAATGGTAAATAATTACTTTTCCGTCGTCTTCTAAATCAACTTTAACAGCGCCAATTTCATTAACACTTTTTACGTTGCTACAATCGAGGATGATTTTGGTAATCATTTCGCCACCTTTACCAATAACGTCTTTGATTTTTTCTGGGTCAATCATGAATGTTTCCATTTTTGGTGCATACTGGCTTACTTCTTTTCTTGGTTCTTTGATGGTATCTGTAATAACATCTAATATTTGAAGTCTAGCTTCTCTGGCTTGTTCTAAAGCTTCTTTTAAGATTTGTTTTGATATTCCATTTATTTTAATATCCATTTGTAAGGCGCATATTCCATCTTTTGTTCCAGCAACTTTGAAATCCATATCACCTAAGTGATCTTCTAAACCTTGGATGTCGGTTAAAATAGTATATTTATCACCAGCGGTAATTAGTCCCATGGCAATTCCAGCTACTGGGGCTTTGATTGGAACTCCAGCTGCCATTAGACTCATACATCCGGCACAAATGCTGGCTTGTGATGATGAACCGTTACTTTCTAGAATTTCTGATACAACTCTTATGGTGTAAGGAAATTCTTCTTCTGATGGAATAATTTGTAATAAGGCTTTTTCACCTAAGGCTCCGTGTCCTACTTCTCTTCTACCTGGGGCACCATATCTTCCAGTTTCTCCTACTGAAAATTGTGGGAAGTTATAGTGAAGCATAAATCTTTTTTCTGATTCTAAATCTAATCCATCTAAAATTTGATGTTCGCCTAAAGCTCCTAAGGTAGTTATTGATAAACTTTGGGTTTCTCCTCTTGTGAATAGGGCTGAGCCATGAGTTCTAGGTAAAATATCGATGTCAGTAGAAAGTGGTCTTATTTCGTTCATTTTTCTGCCATCAGCACGGACTTTTTCGATTACGACTATTTTTCTAAAGGTTTGATATTTTACTTCTTCAAATACTAGTAAAACTTTGGTTATTAATTCTTTTAATTCTGTTTCTTTTAGATTTTCGTTTTCAGTTTCATATTTTTTAACTAAGTTATCTTTGATTTCGTCAATTTTTCCATATTTTTCTAATTTATCTTTTATTCTTAAGGCTTTGTCTAATGGTTTTTCTACTAGGTTTACTACTTCATTTTTTAGTTCTTTGGAAATTTCTAGTTTTTCATACTGCATTTTTTCTTCGCCAATTTCATTTATAATTTGTTCTTGGAATTCTACTAATTCTTTGATAGCTTCATGACCAAACATTAAGGCTTCTAGCATATCCTCTTCACTAACTTGTTTAGCAGATGATTCAACCATGTTGATGGCTTCTTTTGTTCCAGCTACTGTTAAATCGATGTCAGATATTTCTGACTGTTCTACTGTTGGGTTAATAATAAGCTGGCCATTTACTCTACCGACTTTAACGCTGGCAATTGGTCCGTTAAATGGAATTTTACTTATAGAAGTAGCTAGTGATGAGCCAAATAAAGCGGTCATTTCAGGTGAATTATTTGGGTCTACTGATAAAACGGTGTTGACTATTTGGACCTCGTTTTTGAAATCTTCTGGGAATAATGGGCGCATTGGTCTATCAATCATTCTAGCCGCTAATGTGGCATTTTCGGTTGGGCGCCCTTCTCTTTTGATAAATCCACCTGGAATTTTACCAACGGAATATAATTTTTCTTGATATAAAACCATTAGTGGGAAAAAGTCTGATAATAAGTTAGCTGTTTTTGAAACTACAGCTGTTGATAAAACTACGGTATCACCATATCTTACTAATACTGAACCAGTAGCTTGTTTGGCAAGTTCCCCATGTTCGACTATTAATTTCCGACCTCTAAAATCTAATTCAAATACTTTTTTCATTGCAAATCATCCTCCTATTATAAAAGGCACTCAAAAAGGAGTGCCTACTATTTTTTATTATTTTCTTAAGCCTAAGCTTTTAACGATTTCACGATATCTTGTAACATCTTTTTCTTTTAGATACTTAAGTAAACTTCTTCGATGTCCTACTTTTTTAAGTAACCCTCTTCTTGAGTGAAAATCGTGTTTATGTTCTTTTAGATGTTCGGTTAATTCTTTGATTTCTTCTGTAAGAATTGCGATTTGAACTTCTGCAGAACCAGTATCGTTTTTGCCTCTAGCATATTTTTTAACAATTTTTTCTTTTTGTTCTTTTGTTAATGCCATTGGTCTTTCCTCCTTTTCTTATTATATTCGCTTATAACCTAGAATAAAAGATGGAGTTCGTTTAATCCAAGTAATAAGTACATTAATAATATACACTAAACTGGCGAAAAATGCAAGAAAATTGAATAAAACCTGAAATAAAATCCTAAACGTGAAAATCTTAAGTTTTTACTTTTTTATGTTTCAATATTTTTACTGGTTATTTTCGTATAACATTTTCCACATTTTTAATTTACTATTTACTTTTTGATAAATGGCTAATTCTTTTCCATTTTCATCTACAAATAAAATTTTGCTGGTACTGCCATCCATAGGTACACCATTTAATATTTGATTTTTTTCTTTATTGCTGACTTGTTTAACTTCGATGTCTAAAACTTCTTTGATTGGTAATATTTTATATTTTTTCTTTTTTATGTCATCTAGGGTATAACACTCTTTTAAGGTAAATTTACCTTGCACTGTTCTGGTTAATTTGCTCATTGTTCCAATGGTGTTTAAATGGTGACTTATATCTCTAATTAAACTTCTAATATATGTCCCTTTACTTACTTTTGTTTTGAACGTAAAGATGGTTTTGTTGTTTTCTACTTTATATGATAGTAATTCGTTTTGATAAACGGTTACTTCTTTTTTTGGTAAGGTTATTTCTTCGCCTTTTCTAGCATATTCATATAGTTTTTTTCCATTTACTTTAACGGCTGAATATTTAGGAACTTCTTGATTATATGTTGTAGTAAAATTATTTAAAGCTTTTTCAATTTCTGTTTTATTTATATTTGTGTTTTCTTCTTTTAAAACTTTGCCTTCGGTATCTAAGGTATCTGTTTCAATACCTAAGATTACCTCAGCTATATATTCTTTTTTGGCACTGGTGATGATTTCGGTTAGTTTGGTAGCTTTGCCTAAACAAACAACCAAAACTCCCTCGGCCATTGGATCTAAAGTTCCAGTATGTCCGGCTTTAGTATTTAATAATTTTTGAACTTCATTAACTACGTCTCTACTAGTTATGCCTTTTGGTTTGTTTACAAGTAGAACACCTGTTATATTATTTTTGTATTTCAAATGTTGTTCCTTCTCTTGTATCTTTGATTATTATATTTTGTTTTTGAAGTTCTTCTCTTATTTGATCGGCTGTTTGATAATCTTTATTTTGTTTGGCTAAATTACGTTTGTTTATTTTTTCTTCGATGTATTTTTTTAGATTTTCATCTATTTTTTCTTTTTTTAACAAGTCTAAACTTAATACTTTATCGAAATCTTTGATTAAATATAATTTACTTTTCCCGGAGATATCTGATTTTAAAACATCATAAACGGTTGTTAATGCTAATGAGGTGTTTAAGTCGTTTCCTAAAGCTTCTTTAAATTTATTTTGGAAATTATGTATTTTTTCTTGGTCTAAATTTCCTTCGTTTTTAATATTTTTTATCTTTTTGAGTAATTTGTTATAGCTTTCTTTCATGTTGTCTAGGTTTTGGAAATCAAATAAAAGTTGTTTACGATAATGTGATGATAGACACATATATCTAAAAATTAGTGGGTTGTATCCTTGTTTTATTAATGAATCTACGGTTAAAAAATCTCCTTTTGATTTACTCATTTTGCCGGTTCTATCGTTTAAGTGTTCGGTGTGAAACCAATAATTACACCATTGGTGTCCTAGATAAGCTTCTGATTGGGCAATTTCATTGGTGTGGTGCGGAAAGATGTTGTCAACACCTCCACAATGAATATCTAAGTATTCACCTAAATTATTTATAGCAATAGCTGAGCATTCAATATGCCATCCAGGATATCCGGTTCCAAATGGACTATCCCATTTTAATTCTTGATCATCGAATTTTGATTTAGTAAACCATAGGACGAAGTCTCCTTGATTTTTCTTGTTTTTATCTTCTTCGACTCCTTCTCTAACACCAACTACCATCTCGTCTTCTTTATGATTAGTTAGCGAATAGTAGTCTTCTAATTTACTGATATCAAAATATATGTTTCCATTTGATTTATAAGCATAGCCTTTTTCTAATAGTTTTTGAATCATTTTGATATATTCATTTATGTAAGATGTAGCTGGGACAACGATGTCTGGCCATCTAATATTTAATTTTTCACAATCACTTTTAAAGGCTTTTGTATATCTTTTGGCGATATCTAAAACGGTGGTGTGTTCTCTTTTGGCTCCTTTTAGCATTTTATCGTCACCACTATCAGAATCACTAGTTAAATGCCCTACATCGGTTATATTCATACATCTTTTAACATTATAGCCTAAATAGTTTAGTGATTTTTCTAATATATCCTCTGATATGTAATTACGCATATTGCCAATATGGGCAAAATGATATACGGTTGGTCCGCATGTATAAAGGGTTACTTCTTTTTTATCATGTGGGATAAATTCTTCTACCTTTCTTGTAAGTGTATTATATAGTTTCATCTAATCACCTTGTTTTCTATATAACATTATAGCACATTAGACCTTTTATGTGAATTGATTAATCTTTTAAATTGGCTTGAATTTTTGATATATTATCTACTTCTTCTTGAAGTTGTTGATAGGTTATTTTTATTTGCCTTTTATAATGTTCTATTTCTTTATAGTAGTCATTTATCTTTTTTTGAAATATAAATGGTTTTTTATTTTCTATAAGTTCTAATTGTTTTTGATAAAAATTTATTTTTACATCTAAATGTCTAATATAAAGTTTTGAGTTTTGAATATTATTCATTAATTGTAAATTGATTATTTTATTTTCGAGGGTATTCTTACTTTTGGAATTAACCTTTTTCATGTTTGCTTCTCTCTTTCTTATACAACATACTTTTTTGATTATAACACAAAAATGCAAAAAATAATAACTAACAGGAGCAACATGATTATATTTTGGGCGTAACTAACAACAACAAAATTGAAAATAAATTTTTAAAAAGTTATTGCATAAAATATTGTAATATGTTATTATATAAAAGTCAGATGTATGGACCCTTAGCTCAGTTGGTTAGAGCATCCGGCTCATAACCGGACGGTCGATGGTTCGAGTCCATCAGGGTCCACCACTTAATTATGCGGGTGTGGCGAAATTGGTAGACGCACTAGACTTAGGATCTAGCGCCTTACGGCATGGGGGTTCAAGTCCCTTCACCCGCACCATATTGAAATTAGCCCTTGAAAATCAAGGGTTTTTATTATGTTTGGTATTATTTAGATACAAATTAGGTATATTTTTTAATACACACATATATAAAGATAGAAAACAGTATAAAAAAGTTCTAGGTGATTAAGCCTAGAGCTTTTATTTCATTTGGATAGCGTCTATAATGATTATAATATTCTATTAATTTTAAAATTAGATATTTGCATAAAAATAGAACACTTTTGTGCCCTATTTTTGAATCATATTTAATAAATTGATTTTGAACATATCTTTTTCTGAATGTTGTTTGGAAACCATTACCCCTTTATATGTCACTAGTTCTGATTGATGCCCCTCGCTTAATATATCTTCAGGGCTTAGGGTTAAAATAGTTATTGTTTTAGTGTTTTCGTTTACGCGATAATGAAGTTTAGCATCACCATGAACTTTAGAAAATAAAGCATCGGTTGGTAATTTTGCTTCGTAATAATCACCGTCTTCTTCGGTTTTTATTTTTTCACCAATTATAGTTCCACCTTTTATTTTTGGATAATATTCAAAGTATAGTTTTTTATAAGCAAGCATATTATATTTTTTTAAAGCACTTTCTAGTTTTTTAAATTTATTTTCGTCTTCATATTCGAATATGTATTTTTCTACCATATGCCTTCACCTTCTGTCTATTTTCCTACTATAACAATAGTATCATAAGAAATTAGGTGAAGTCAAATGTTTAAAGTGGTTTTTAGCCTTGGTTTACAAAAAAATACACCTTTTGGTGTATTATTTGGTAGCCCCTGTTTTTATATATCCTTGATTTAATAACTTACTATCGTCACATGTGCTCCACTTATAATCGACAGTTTTGTTTACATATTTTCGATCACGGTATTGATAATATGTTATGTTTTTATAAACTGGTTTGGTTTCATATTTTGGAACGGTTTTGATGCAGTATCTTGGCGAGGTGAATCTTCCAGCGTTATCAAACTCGCTTCCACATTCATAAACTATGGCTCCATTACTATATGTTAGTTTTTTAGGTGTTTTTTTCTCGGTTGTAGTTCCTACTTGAACAGTGACCTGACCAGTTTGTACTTTTTCCACTTTAGTTTGAACTTGTCTACTATTTGAACTATTTATTTTTGTTGTAGTCCAACTCGACCATTTACCATAATTTGTCCAATACCCACCGTTTGTTTTTGTATATTGGCATTCGTTAGTAGTAGTGTTAGATGCAGCTTCAGTAGTTTTATTATCTTCTTCGGTTGAATTTTCAATTAGTTTTTTTTTTCGCAAACGTCACTTGTACAGTAGTCATATGCACCAAAATAACTGATAACATATGCTCCTTGATTTTTACAAGTTAAGTTTACTTTTAATTTATAATCTTCTTTTTCTTTTGTCACTTCAACATATGATTTGGTAGTATCGCAAGTCTTTCCATCGCTGTCAATAATTTCTGTTAGTAGATTTTTATCTAACATTTCTTTTAAGGTCATTTGTTTTTTATCACCGTCTGATTCCGGTAAACGATCACCATTATAATAACCTAAAGCAGCATCCTTTATTATACTAATATTATTGTTGAATACTTGGTTCTCTGATGTTCCGATTTTTTTATCAATTTGGCTATTAATGTACCCTTTTGTTGGAAATAGCCAAATAATTATGAATATGGCAATTACGATAGCTAATAGTTTTAAAACTATATTTTTAAAGCCAAATTCTCTATTATTTACTTCGTACATATAATATTCCCCCTATAAATGTTTAGTATTTTAACAGAAAACAGATTGTTTGTCAAATTTTCGATATGAATGTGTAATCCTTTGCTGTTAATTTATTTTAATAAAACACTACAGTGTCTTATTTTCGTGTGTATTTCCATTATGGTTTACTCCAAATTATTACGGACATAGTCCCTAATGTATGAAAAAAGTATAATATTAAATTACACTTTAGTTCTATAATAAGTAGTGTTAATGAGTGAAAAGCTCATTTACACTATTTATTTCATTTTTTCTTATTTCCTTGACTGAGCTGTAACATTATAGAGCCTATTTTCTTAGAATGGATTTGTGATTTTAAAAAATAGAGTATTTTGATAAAAATCTTATATTTTTGGCTCTTCTGTTGTGTATTCTATTTTTTTTGTTTTGTTGTCCATTAAACTGGTATCAAATAAAAGCTCTATATACATATGTTGATTTTTTTCTGATATTTGTTTAATATTAACGGGCAAGGCATTTATTGGATTATTATTTTTATCTTTAAAAACTATGTATAATGTTTCATCATTTAAAGTTTTATTACTGGTATTGGTGATATTAAAGGTCATTTTTGTTTTGTCTTTTGTTTCTTTTAAGGTTACCTTATCTATTTTATAATTTGTAATTTGTGCATCTTTAGTTAAATCAACAGTTTCGTTGTATTCTTTGTTACTTGTTTGTTTTGGTTGATTGGTTAATATGAATATGGCAATTACTGCTGAAACAATGAGGATTACGATTATAATACTTGTAATAATAATTTTACGTTTCACATTTTATTTCCTTCCTAATTTATACATCTCATACTTGAACCAGAACCAACCGATGTATATCCACTTGGACAATAGTAATATGTAACCGTTGTTGGTGTGGATGTGGTTGTGGTAGTCTTATAACATTTCATACTTGAACCTGAACCAGACGATGTATACCCACTCGGACAATAATAATAACCAGAACTGTATTTTAAATATGTATCTGCTGCTTCATATGATACTTCATAAGCGTGGAAGTGATCATATTCTGATGGGTGTAAATCGTTTCCTGCTTTTGTGGAACAATATGTACTAGGATTGTCACAAGTTCCATCCTCATAATAGGTATCTGCATCTACATATTGTCCCATTAAGCAAGCATATGAACCATGGTTGGTATTTGAAAGGTACGAACCATCTTTACATCTTATAGTTCCTACTATTTCTAATTTATGGACACAATGATATCCCACTGGAACGTCCGAGTCGCAACCACTATTAAAATTACTACCAAAATATTTTAATGTATAAGTAGAATTAGAACAGTAATAATAACCAGAACTATAACTAGCGCTTTTCGATGTTGTTACTTGCTTGCTACATGTTGTGCCACTTGAATTTAAGGTGTACCCACTTGGGCAGCTTTTCTCGGTATATGAGCTTGGTATTATTTGTAAATAGTTGGTACAGGTGTTTGTATTTCCAGCTCGATCGACTACATGAGCGGTAAATGTTCCGTTAGCACTTATTGTTTGACTTTTTGGTGTAAAACTTGAACTGAATCCATAATCCTCTATTCCACTGTCACTATCGCTTGCAATTATTTCAATTTGACATTTACCAGTTGATGTATTACAACTTTGTACATGTATACTACATGTAGGTGGATTATTATCTTCGATTTTGAAGCTGTTTGAATCATCTGTTTCTGAAACATTGCCTGCTCTATCTTTAATGAAGATATAATATGTTCCCTCTGGTAAAAATTCACTTATGGTTCCAACTCCACCATAGGCAGGGAATTTTACCGTTTTAAAGCATGAGTCATTTGCTGATGGTTTAGCCATACTACTTTTAATACAGTAGCCTCCAACTCCGCTATGGGCATCAGTGACTGTAATATTTATTTGCTGCTCCAAATTATTATTCCAAGAGCCTAAATTCGTAGATATAACAACTGGAGGAACTGTATCTATTTTTTCAACAGTACCTTTTTTATTGATTTCTGATTTGCCGGTCATCCTAGCTTCTACTTTACTATCTTTATTAAAAGTTAGTTCAATGTCTTTAC
>CAZZCM010000004.1:0-19453 GCA_964652445.1 uncultured Muribaculaceae bacterium
ATGAAAAATATAAAATATTTTCATATTTACGAAGAATCTGCAAACAGCAGATTTTTTGCATTATTCATCAAATAAAACCATAAAATTATATGGGTGATATAATGCTTAAAGATTTACGCAATTACATATTAGAAGAAGACTTTAAAATAACATATCTTAAAGGCAAAGTAGATATTGTTAACTACACCAGCATTGATCACTTTGATGAAGATAAAATAATGGTTAGATATAGTGGGGGAGTAGTAGTCGTAAAAGGAGAAGAACTTACAATATCAAAACTACTAAATGATGAAATCTTAATATCTGGTAATACAAAGAGTATCGAATTAAAATGATAGAAAAATTTAAAAGTAAAATTGCTTTAAACGTTAAAGGCAAAAACATAAATCGTTTCATCAAAAAATTAACCGCTAAAAAAATCAATATTTTATCGCTTAACCAAATAAATGAAAATGAAGTAAAAATAATCATATATAAAGAAGATTATGAAGAAGTCTTAAAAATCAAAAGCATATATGAAGTTTTAGAAGAAGAAGTATTTGGATATATCAAAATAAAAAAACTTTTAAAAATAAATACCCATTTAATAATATTTCTAGTAATTGGCTTTATAATCTTCCTAATGCTTACAAACATTATCTTTGATATCGAAGTAGTTCATTCAAATAAAGACATTAGAAACCTAATAAAAGACGAATTAAAAGAAAACGGAATAACCAAATACTCCATAAAAAAATCATATAAAAAATTAGAAAAAATCAAAGAAAAAATCCTAAACGACCATCCAGATGAAATAGAATGGCTCGAAATCGAAACCAAAGGGACAAAATATATAATTAGAGTAGAAGAAAGAGAAATAATCAAAAACCAAGCAGACAATTCGCCAAGAAACATTGTTGCCAAAAAAGATGCCGTTATCAAAAAAGTAACCGCTTCCAAAGGCGTTATAACTAGAAATACCGATGATTATGTAAAAAAAGGTGACACCATAATAACCGGTGACATCATCCTAGAAGAAACAAAATCAATGGGTAAAGTCAAAGCCGAAGGAAAAGCTTATGGTGAAGTTTGGTATGTCACCACCACCAACTATCCATTTGTTTATTACGAAGAAAAAGAAACTGGCAAGAAAAAAGAAACATACAATATTAAATTTCTAAACCAAGATATCGAACTTGGGCTAAATAAATACAAACACAAAAAAATAGATGAACAAACAATCCTAAGTCATCCACTACTCCCACTCAAACTAGTCCATCAAAAACAAAAAGAAGTCAAAATAATAAGCGAAGTACTAACATTCGATGAAGCTTTAATCAAAGCCCAAGAATTATCAATCAATAAAATGAAAAAAAATCTAAAAAAAGATGAATACATTATCAGAAATAAATATCTAAAAAGTACCGTCAAAGAAAATAAAATCGAAGTTCAAATGTTTTTCGCCATTTACGAAGATATAACCGATTATAAAGAAATCAAGTGATAACATGATTAAAAACACCATCTTAAATATCTTTGACGCCACTTGGCCTACCATCATAATTAGTATGGTAATAATAATCAGTATGCGTTTAATTTACCTAATAAAATATCAAAAACAAATTATCTTATACAAAGAATTAATAGACCTATTATTTATCATATATGTTCTTTGCCTTTTCCATGTCGTAACCTTTGAAGACGTTAGCTTTAACAAATCCAACTTAACACCCTTTACCGAAATATTTAGATACCCATTAGGCTCCAAACTATTTATCAAAAATGTCATAGGCAACGTTTGCCTTTTTTTCCCATACGGTTTCTTCATCACTTACTATTTAAAATTAAAAAAACAAAAAAGTATAATTGCGCTTTCACTTCTAGTCTCAATAACCATCGAAACTACTCAATTATTAATCGGTAGAGTACTCGATATCGATGATATTCTCTTAAACATAATAGGGGGTTTACTAGGCTTCTATATTTATCATACACTAACAAAAATAAATGCACTTTTGCCATCACTATTGAAAAAGCCCATAATTTATAATATAATAATGGTATGTTTACTTGCTTTAGTCATAACATACCTAATCGTTATTATAGAAATAGGAGTATAAAATGAATCAATTTGAAATATTTAACGAAACAAACGAAGAAATAGACCTTGACGAAGAAAAAAAACTACTAGAATATGCCTTAAAATACAAAAAATTAGATAATGTCACTTTCAATGTAATATTTGTCGACAACCCAACCATAAGAAATATAAACAAAAAATATCGCGGCATTGATCGAGAAACCGATGTAATAAGTTTTGCCCTAGAAGATAACGAAGAAATTACTTTTGAATTTGGTAGATTACTAGGAGATATATATATATCAATCCCCAAAATGAAACAGCAGGCCAAAGAATATGGACATAGTGAAAAAAGAGAACTTGCCTTCCTTACAATACACGGATTACTTCATTTACTAGGGTATGACCACATGAATAAAGAAGAAGAAGAAATAATGTTTAAAGAGCAGGAGTTGATTTTAGATGGCTACGGTATCACGAGATAAATTAAAACAAAGAGGAATAAAAAGATTAATCCACAGTTTTAAATATGCAGTAGATGGTTTAGTATATGCTTTCAAATATGAACAAAATATTATTGTTCACTTACTCGCTACCATAGTGGCTATATGTTGTGGTTTATTACTAAACATCTCAAGTACAGAATGGTTAATAGTAATTTTAGTAATTGGACTAGTTATCGCTACCGAATTAATAAACACCAGTATTGAAGCAACCATCGATTTAATTTCACCAGAAAAACATCCACTGGCGAAAATAGCCAAAGATACAGCTGCAGCCGCTGTTATGGTCTTTGCTATAACAGCCATAATAGTTGCGATTATAATCTTTGTACCTAAAATATTAATTTTACTATAAAGGAGAAAATATGGAAAACAAAATCAAAAGTGGCTTTGTTAGTTTAATCGGAAGACCAAACGTTGGAAAATCAACACTACTAAATAATATTCTAAAAACCAAAATAGCCATAACTTCATCAAAACCTCAAACAACAAGAAATATTATCCAAGGCATTTATAATGACAAAGATACCCAAATAGTATTTGTTGATACTCCAGGCATTCACAAACCAAACCATAAACTAGACAACATCTTAAATAAAGGTGCTTATTATAGTATTGATGATGTTGATGTTGTTACCCTATTAGTTGATGGACAAGCGGGATTAGGGAAAGGTGATAAATACATCATCGAAAGATTAAAAGACATAAAAAAGCCAGTAATCTTAATCATTAATAAAATAGATGGCTTATCAAAAGACCAAATTTTTAATAAAATAAACGAATACAAAGATTTATATAATTGGGCCGATATTGTTCCAATTTCCGCTTTAAAAGATAAAAACACCAATGAACTATTAAAAGTTTTAAAAAACTATTTGCCCGATGAAACAAAATACTTTGATGAAAATCAAATAACCAATAAATCAAAAGAATTTATGATTAGTGAACTTATCAGAGAAAAAGTTTTAAGACTTACAAATGAAGAAGTCCCACATTCAGTTACATGTGTAACCGAAAAAATAATTAAAGATAAAGATAAATACATTATAAATGCTGCAATTATAGTAGATAGAGATTCTTTAAAAAAAATAATTATTGGAAAAAATGGTGATATGGTCAAAAAAATAGGAACACTAGCCAGAACAGACATTGAAAAATATTTGGGAGCTAAAGTATATCTAGAACTTTATGTCAAAACAATAAAAAAATGGCGTGAAAAAGAAAAATATCTAACTGAATTAGGTTTCACTTTGTTCGAAAAATAATGAATAAAAATTAAAATCACACCTCACTATAATAATAGGAGCGTGATAAAATGAATTTATTTTGGAACTTATTCGAAAAAACAGGAAAAGTAGAATACTACTTAAAATATAAAAAAGAACAAAATAAAAAAGGAAGATAAACAATGGAAGAAGTAGAAGGTATAGTTATTAGTGAAACCAACTATAGTGAAACATCAAAAATTTTAAACATTATGACCAAAGAACATGGATTAATAGGAGTTATTTCAAAAGGATGTCGTAATATCAAAAGTCCTTTAAGAAGCGTTTCAACTAAACTAACATATGGACAATTTATTATATATTACAAAAAAAATAAACTTTCAACCTTAAAAGAAGTCAGTATAATAAATCCTTTCAAAAACTTAAAAAAAGACATTACCAAAATAAGCTATGCCTCATATCTACTCGAACTAAGTGGACAAGTTTTAAAACAAAATGACAATGAACAAATATTTACACTATTAATAAATGCTTTAAAAAAAATCGATGAAGATTTTGACCCCCTAGTAATTCTCAATATTATCGAATTAAAATATTTAGAATTTTTAGGTATTATGCCAATCATCGATAGTTGCGCTGTATGTGGTAAAAAAACAAACATTGTAACCCTTTCAAGTTATAAAGGTGGCTATGTTTGTAAAGACTGCTATAACCACGAAAAAATCGTCAGCGAAAAAGCCATTAAACTAATCAGAATGTTTGTCTATGTTGACATTTCAAAAATAACCAAACTAGAAGTATCTGATCAAGCTAAAAACGAAATAAATATGTTTTTAAACGATTATTATGATAGATACACAGGACTTTACCTAAAAAGTAAGCAATTTATCCGTGATTTACAAAAATTACAGTAAACAGCAAGGTTGACAAATAAAAAAAAATAACATAAAATGTAAATATATATTTAAAGGCGAAGATGGGCTTGGAAACCCGGAGTCATATACATTAAGGGATTCTTCTAGAATAAGTAAGGTGGAACCGCGGGAAAACTCGTCCTTACATAGCTAGGGGAATTTTTTTCATAGGGAGGAAGATATTATGGAAAAAACAATGGAAAAATTAACAAGCGTTTGTAAACAATATGGATTTATCTTTCAAGGAAGTGAAATCTACGGTGGACTTGCCAACACATGGGATTACGGACCACTAGGAGTAGAACTTAAAAACAATGTAAAAAAAGCATGGTGGGATAAATTTATTAAAGAAAGCATTCATAGTTATGGTGTTGATGCTGCACTTTTAATGGCGCCAAGAGTTTGGGAAGCTTCAGGACATGTTGACAGTTTTTCAGATCCATTAATTGACTGTAAGGAATGTAAAACCAGACATAGAGCCGACCACTTAATAGAAGATTTCGATAATACTATAATTGCCGATAAAATGACCGATAAAGAAATGATAGATTTTATCAATAAAAATGATATAAAATGCCCTAATTGTGGCAAACATAACTTTACCGATATAAGAGAATTTAATTTAATGTTTAAAACCGAAAGAGGCGTAACCGAAGGAAATAAAAACACCATTTACCTAAGACCAGAAACTGCTCAAGGCGAATTTGTAAATTTTTTAAACGTTCAAAGAACAATGAGGGCCAAAGTACCATTCGGTATTGGACAAATAGGTAAAGCCTTTAGAAATGAAATAACACCTGGAAACTTTACATTTAGAACTATTGAATTTGAACAAATGGAACATCAGCTATTTTGTAAACCAGGAACAGATAGTAATTTCTATAAACAATATAAAGAAAAAGAAATGAATTTCTTCATAGATTTAGGAATTGACAAAAATAACCTAAGATTCCATGATCACGATAAACTTGCACACTATGCCAAAGAAGCATGCGATGTTGAATACAAATTTGACTTTGGATTTGGCGAAATTGGCGGTACCCATAACCGTACCGACTATGACTTAAAACGTCATGAGGAATATTCTACAAAACCAATGCAATATTTAGACCCAGAGACTAACGAAAAATACACACCATATGTGGTAGAATCATCAATTGGTTGTGATAGAGCCACTTTAGCATTCCTATTTGATGCCTATAAAGAGGAAACACTAGAAGACGGAAGTACCAGAGAAGTAATGAGCTTCCATCCATTCCTTGCTCCTTATAAAGTTGCTGTCCTTCCGCTAGTCAAAAAACATCATTCCGAAAAAGCCTTGGAAATTTATAATACACTTTCAAAAGAATTTATGGCAACTTATGATGAAACAGGAAACATCGGAAAAAGGTACCGAAGACAAGATGTCGCCGGAACACCTTTCTGTATAACCATCGATGACGAAACAATTAATAATGGAACAGTAACTGTAAGAGATAGAGATACCATGAAGCAAATCACACTTTCTGTCTCTGAAGTAATAAACTATGTTAAAGATAAAATGAAATTTTAAAGAAGATGCTGAAAGTTAATTAACTTTTGACATCTTCTTTTATTCAGTTCAAAATATTATACAAAAAAAACACCACCTTGACTTTCACACAAAAAAAATAGTACAATGATAATTCCATGATTATATTTGTCATTTTAAAAAAACGAATATATAAAATTAAAAGAAAGGTATGATGTTATGGAGTATACAGATTTTTTAACGCGCATATTAATCGCTTTATTACTAAGTTTCACCGTTGGACTAGAAAGACAGTGGCGTCGAAGAGCCATTGGACTTAGGACCAATGTTTTAGTATGTATTGGGGCTTTTCTTTTCGTATCAATGCCCGTAATGTTAGATAAAACGGAGGATATGAAAGTAGCTGCCCAAGTAGTATCCGGTATCGGTTTTTTAG
The DNA here is from genome assembly GCA_964652445.1 of uncultured Muribaculaceae bacterium. GTDB lineage: Bacteria > Bacillota_I > Bacilli_A > RF39 > UBA660 > Coprosoma. Next base: position 6,649 of record CAZZCM010000004.1, read on the forward strand.
GCGCTGGAGTAATTTTAAAAGATGGTGCCAACATAAGAGGGCTAAACACCGCTGCTACCCTATGGTGTAACGCTGCCATTGGAGTTTTGTGTGCGACAGGGTTACTCTTAGAAGCCGTAACTGGAACTGCATTCATTCTACTTGCTAATATAGTTTTAAGACATATAACCAGAAAACTATTAGTTATCCACGACAACAAAAATAGCAAGAATTATCATCTAACCATAGTAATTTCCAAAAATAAAGAAATATTACTGAGAACCATGTTAATACAAACAATAGGAGAAACCGATATCAGACTTAACAGTATCGAAACAAACGAAAAAGCCAATGATAGAGTTGAAATAATAGCCGACATATCATCCGATGATAAAACCGAAACCGATATGGACCATATAATAACTAGATTTACAATGGAACCAGGAGTATTTTATATTGGTTATAAAAAACAAAAAAATAATATGATGGATGACGACGATGAAAACTAAAAAGTGTAAAAAATCGCAAAATTTCTCATTTTTTAACAAAAAAAGTAAAATTGACAGAAAAAACATTTAAATTTTAACAAATCTATGATAAAATTACTATAGTGAGAAACTATCACATTAACATAAGGAGGATAATTATGGGTTTCATGAAAAAAATAATCGGTGAAGATGAGGAAGTTTTTTCGTCTTCAGACGAATACTATGATATAAAAGCAGAAGAAGCACTTACTGAAGAAGGTGGCGCTAAAATGATACTTTTAGAGCCAAGAGCTTACTCAGAAGCACAACAAATAGCTGATCACTTAAAAAAAAGAAATACAGTAGTTGTTAATTTAAAAAGAGTAACACCAGAACAAGCCAAAAGGATAATCGACTTTTTAGGCGGAACAATATATGCCATTAGTGGAAAAATTCAAAAAATTGGTGGTGGAATATTCCTATGCGCACCAAATAATGTTAGTGTTCAAGGAGAAATCACTGGAGAAACTGACGGTAAAGGCATACACGATAACAATGACATAAATATTGAATGGTAAAAAAATATTGACAAAATAAAAAACTATGTTACAATAAGTAACGCCAAAGAATGAGGTAGAGATTATGGAAAAATTTAATCGAACGCTTCGAGGTTATGATCCAGATGAAGTCAACACATTCTTAGATAACGTAATCACTAAAGTTGAACAAATGGTTACAGAAATCGATAAAAAAGATAAAGAAATCAAAGAACTAAAGTCCAAGTTAGTAGAAGCTAGTAAACAAAAAGAAAAACTAGAACAATACGAAAGAATGGAAGATACTTTAAATAGAGCTATAATGATGGCTCAAAAAACATCTGATCAATTAAAAATCGCTGCTCATCGTGAAAGCGAGGTTGTTCTTGACGACGCCAAAAGGAACGCCAATAGAATCGTCAACGAAGCCCTTATACGAGCTGAAAAAATTGAGAGCGATGCAACGACTTTGAAGAGAAATGTTAATATATTTAAACGTCGTTTAAAAAGTATTGTTGAATCTCAATTGGAAGTTATTGACGAGATTGATAAAATAGAACTTTAAAACAATAGATAGAGACGGTATATTATATAATTTTGTAGAGAGTTAGCGTATAGGTGAAAGCTAATAAATTAGTAATATATAGATCACTCTTGATGTGTTTTTCTGAAAATAAGTAGGGAAAAACGGTAACGCGTTATAGTTATAAGTGTATAAATTATTTATAAAATAAGGTGGTACCGCGGCATGCTCGTCCTTAAACAAGGAGGAGCTTTTAATATTCAAAAGAGGAGATGATAATATGGAATTAAAAGATACATTATTAATGCCAAAAACAGAATTCAGTATGAGGGGGAACTTACCAGAAAACGAAAAAATCCAAAGAGAAGCTTGGAATGAAATAGATTTATATAATAAAATCAAAGAAAAAAACAAAGGAAACAAACCATTTGTATTACATGATGGACCTCCATATGCTAACGGAAACATCCATCTAGGACATTCATTTCAAAAAATATTAAAAGACTTCATCAACCGTTCAAAAATGATGGAAGGGTACTTCGTAGAATTTATCCCTGGATGGGATACCCATGGACTTCCAATTGAACACGCCGTTACCAAAACAGGTGTTAATCGTAAAGAAATGTCCATTGCAGAATTTAGAAAACTTTGTGAAGAATATGCACTTGAGCAAGTGGCAAAACAAAAAGCCGACTTCATAAATCTAAATGTCATTGCTGACTGGGAAAATCCATATATAACCTTAAAAAAAGAATACGAAGCCAAACAAATCGAAGTATTTGCCAAAATGGCCAAAAAAGGCTTAATTTTTAATGGCCTAAAGCCAGTTTATTGGTCACCCAGTAGCGAAACCGCTTTAGCCGAAGCCGAAATCGAATACAAAAATAGAAAAGACCCATCAATTTATGTGGCTTTTGAAATAACCGAAGGAAACAATTTTGTAAAAGCTGGCGATAAACTAATTATCTGGACTACAACTCCATGGACTTTACCAGGTAACACAGGAGTATGTGTTGGTGAAAACCTAGATTATTCAAGAGTAAAAGTTGGTGACAATTATTATATAATTGCTAGTGAACTGACTAAACCATTAATGGAAGAATTTGAAATCCCAAAATATCAGAAATTAAAAACTTTCAAAGGAACCGACCTAGTAGGGGTTATCTATAAACATCCATTTATGGATAGAACAAGCCCCGTTGTTATTGGCCATCATGTAACCCTAGACTCTGGTACTGGCTTAGTTCACACCGCACCTTCATATGGTGAAGATGACTTCATTGTCGGCAAAAACAACAATCTACTAATGGTAAACGGCATTGATGATAAAGGTGTATTAACCAAAGAATCAGGAATGTTTGAAGGCTTGTTCTTCGAAGACGCTAACAAAGAAATTACTAAATGGCTAGACGAAAACGGGAATCTAATCAAATTAAAATTTATCAAACACTCATATCCCCATGATTGGCGAACTAAAGGCCCAGTAATCTTTAGAGCCACCAAACAATGGTTCTGTAGTGTCGATAAAATAAGAGAAGATCTTTTAAAAGAAATCGACGAAAAGATAAAATTCCATACACCATGGGGCAAAACTAGAATCTACAACATGATAAAAGACAGAGGAGACTGGTGTATTTCAAGACAAAGAGCCTGGGGTGTACCAATTCCAATCTTCTATAATGAAGACGGAACCGAAATCGTTGATTATGACGTTATGATGCATATATCAAAACTATTTAGAGAATATGGATCAAACATCTGGTTCGAAAAAGAGGCTAAAGACCTACTGCCAAAAGGTTATACCAACGAACATAGTCCAAATGGTAACTTTAAAAAAGAAACCGATATTATGGATGTTTGGTTCGACTCAGGTTCATCATTCGCTGGTGTATTAGAAGAAAGAGGTATGAACTTCCCAGCTGACATTTATTTAGAAGGTTCAGACCAATATCGTGGTTGGTTCAACTCATCCCTAATTTGTAGTATGGCCTATACAGGTAAAAGTCCATATAAAGAATTACTATCAACGGGATTCGTTTTAGACGGCAAAGGCAACAAAATGAGTAAAAGCTTAGGTAACGTAGTTGATCCAATGAAAGTTGTAAGTAAACATGGATCAGATATCTTAAGACTTTGGGCTTCAAGTGTTGACTTCACCGAAGATGTAAGATTCAGTGATGAACTACTTAATCAAGTAAAAGAAAGTTATCGTAAAATCAGGAATACATATAGATTTATGTTAGGAAATTTATTTGATTTCGAGCCTAAAAAAGATAAAGTATCTTATGATAAAATGCCAGAAGCCGATAAATACATGATGATTCAATTAAACGAATTAACCAAAAAAGTAAGACATAGTTATGATGAGTACGATTTCGATGAAATTTACAAACTAGTTAACAACTACATTGCTTCATTATCAAACTTCTATTTAGACTTTACTAAAGATATCCTATACATCGATAAAGCTGATAGTCTAGAAAGAAGAAGCGTTCAAACCGTATTATATGAAACACTATACGCACTTATAAGATTAATGGCTCCAATACTTCCATATACAAGTGAAGAAGTATATAAATTACTTCCAGGGACAAAGGAAGAAAGCGTTCATTTAGAAAACTTCCCAGAACCAGTAATGTATAAAGATAAAGAAGAAATAGAAGAATTATGGACAGTATTCTTCAGTATCAAAGATGATGTTTATAAAGCTCTAGAAGAAGCCCGTAACGAAAAAATAATCGGAAAATCACTAGAAGCTAGAGTGTACATCAATTTAAGAGATGAAGACAAAGAAACATTAAATCCAATCTTACCAAACTTAAAACAATTACTAATTGTATCCGATGTAGTTATCAGTGTCGACGAACTAAAAAAATATGATTACTGCGAAGTTGATGTTCAAAAAATAAATGGTGTAAGATGTGAAAGATGTTGGAACTACTTTAACGAAAGATATATAATTGATAATATTTGCCCAAGATGTCACGAAGTAATAAACGAAGACTAGAAAACCTAGTCTTTTAAAATTTTCAAAAATATAATTTGTCCTAAGGTTTTAAAGAAAAATAATCACATATACTTATTTAGAGGTGTGATGTAATGAAAAATTTTTTAAAAATGTTGTTTAAAGACTTCTATATTTTAACAGCATCATATTCTAACAATGTCTTTCCAGAACCCCTTACCAAAGAAGAAGAAGAAATGTATATAAAAAAGGCTAACCTAGGAGATAAAGAAGCTAGAAGCAAACTTATTGAACACAATCTAAGATTAGTTGCCCACATAGTAAAAAAATATGATCATCGAAAAGAAGACGTTGATGACTTAATAAGTATTGGAACAATCGGACTAATTAAAGGTGTAGATAGCTACTCATTCAAACACAAAACCAGACTTACTACATATTGTGCAAGATGCATCGAAAATGAAATATTAATGCATTTTCGAAGTGATAAAAAAAACAACAAAAATATAAGTATCGACGAAAGTATTGGCTTTGATAAAGAAGGAAATGTAATAACCTTTTTAGATATTCTAAAAACTCCAAAGCCAGACTTTGCCTTAGATATCCATAAACAAGACAGTTTAAAACTATTAAAAAAATATTTTAATGTTTTAACCGAAAGAGAAAAAGAAATAATCATCAAAAGATATGGCTTAGATGGAAACGATGAAGTCACCCAAAAAGAAATTGCCAAAGAATTCGGAATTTCTAGAAGTTATGTTTCTAGAATTGAAAAACGAGCTTTAACCAAAATTCTAAGAGAATTTATTAAAAACAACAAACAATAAAACAGTTCATCAGAACTGTTTTTACATAGCATTAATTTGGTTAAGAATATACATAAGCATTCCAGAACCCATTGCCGCTGTAATAAAACCTAAAACCGCACAATTTACAAAGGCATGTTCCAAATGATGATCCTCCGCCACCGTAATAGGTAAGTGAAACCATTTTTTCCGAGGTTTTGCTTCCTTTTTTTTCTCATCATGATCTTCTAAAAGCACACCAAGTTCATTATCCAACTCAAAAGTATCAATTTCCAAAGTATCCTCTAATTTATTATCTTTAGGAATATCAAGTAATTCCGGAGTTAAACCATCAGTAGTAGGAGATACCTCTTTAATACCATCAAACACACTTCTTTCTAATCTTATCGTATCTTCTAAATTATAAGTACTAGAGGGCACTAATTCATTGTATAAGCTATCATCATTTTCAACCTCATCCAATTCACCAAAAGAAGAGAAAACATCAGAAGTCTTATTATCTGGTTCATCATTCAACTCATATAAACCTTTTAACTTATCAAAATCATAGTTCATATTTTAGCCTCCTATGTTCAATTAAATTATACTACATAAAAAGTATTTTTTCAAACAAAAAGAAAAAAACTTAACATATACTGACATTATCATAAATTAATCATACAATGCTCTCTTCACTATCAGATAGTTTGAGTTCCGGTAAAAAATAATAAAAGGGCTAAAAATCATGAAAAGAATTCTCAAGTTCTGTGAACAATTTTATAAAGAAGTGTGAAGATAGTGAATAAGAAGGGATTTTTAAATACCTTAGCTACAAAAACGTGATAAAAATAGATTAAAGGTAGGAATAACCGTCTTTTTCATTGACTAAAAAGGTTCTAAAATGGTATAATCTATAAGAATAAAGGATTAGGGGATGTCATATGGAAAATATAAAATTAAAAGCAGAATTATCAAATGGTATGTATGAAATTACAGATGAAATGATTAAATACATGAGTCAAAAACAAAATTATAAACAAAACGATACCATAAAACTAATCATGGCTATTTCACAAGGTAAATATAAATATATAACCAAAGATAACGATTACAGAGATCAAATACAATTGTTAAGTGATTATTTTCAAAACAAACACAACCATTCATTAATAAATTTTATCTTAATGAAAAACATGTTTATAAATAAAGATGATGCAATCATCGATAAAATAATCAAAAACAAAGATACCAAAGAAAATCTTATATATTTATTAGAAAAAGAAGATTATGAAGAAATATTAACCTTGATGGAAAGCAATAAAAAAGTTTTTCTCGCTTTTGCAGAAACATATGAGAAAGCTAGTAGAGGAATGAGTTAACATGGCTAAATCGTATTATAACGTTATTGAAGTATTAGTAAATATATGTGCAGTAGATAACGGGAAATTAAAAATATTTCTAAAGCATAAACAGAATGACCCATATAGAGGTTATTGGTTTTTACCAGGGAATATTTTACCGAAAGACCAAACATTAGAAGAAAGTGCCAAAAATACCGCCATAACTTCAATCAACTTTCCTAAATTATTTTTAATAGAAGGGAAAAATTTTAGTAATTTAGATAGAGATCCATTAGAACGCATAATTGCTTGTACTTTTACAGCATTAACCGTTAAATCATTAGTTCATAATCCAGAAATGGAGTGGTTTGATGTCGACGAATTACCAAAAATGGCCTACGATCACGAAATCATTATTAAAGAAAACATAAAAGAATTAAAAACTCAAATTATTAACAATAAAAATCACATATTATTAAAACTATTCCCTAATGATTTTACACTTTCAGAATTGCAACATTTTTTCGAAGACATATTAAATAGACCATTAGACCGCAGAAATTTTAGAAAAAAACTAATTACTAGTAAAATCGTTTTAGAAACGGGGCAAAAAATAAACACCGGTGGCAGGCCAAGTAAACTATACATGTTTAATAAAGGAGGAAAACTAAATGAATAACCATGGAGACTTAGGGCTAAAAGAAGTATTTCTCTTTCTTTCCGTTATGTGCTTATCTATTTTAGTAGTTATGATTATGTATAATCGAAATCTCAAAGATTTATTTGGTGGGACCTCTGAAAGTTCGACTTATCAAGAAGTAGAAGAACAGTTAATAAACGCTGCTAAAAGCTACACCAGCAATTACTATTATAAAGCCTTAGAAAATGGCGATAATGATTATGTAACCACCCAAACATTACAAGAAAATGGGCTTATAGATGTCATAACCGATCCTAAAGATAGCGATATCACATGCACAGGATACGTTAACTTTTATAAACGTAGTGGCCATACTCAATATGACCCATATATAAAGTGTGGACAAAATTATCATACTAAGGGATATAACCTTAATTATGATGCCAATTAAGAATAAAAAAACAAATATTTACAATACTTGAAAGGCTATTTTTGATTTACAACTGTCAAAGATGAGTGGGGTCAAAAATAGATTAGAAGTAGACACCCAGTAACTAAATTCTCCCTAAAGCAAGCAAATAACAACACTTTACATAAAAACATCAGTAATTATACACAAAATAAAGGATAAAATTCTATTGACAAACATATAATAAGGTGATATATTATTAATGCATTTAATTTGGATTTACTTAGGTAAATCTTTAATTAAGATGAAAAATGAAACACCTGGACATGTGTAATGAAAGGAGGAATAATATGCCAACTATCAATCAACTAGTAAGAAAAGGAAGAAAAAACAAAACCAAAAAGAGTAAGTCTCCAATGTTAGGAGTAGGGTTAAATAGTAAAGATAACAAAACTACAAAAACTAATTCTCCACAAAAACGTGGTGTATGTACTCGTGTTGGAACAAAAACACCAAAGAAACCGAACTCAGCTCTTCGTAAATATGCCCGTGTAAGACTTTCAAATGGAAAAGAAGTAGATGCTTACATTCCTGGAGAAGGACACAACTTACAAGAACACAGTGTTGTATTAGTTCGTGGTGGTCGTGTTAAAGACCTTATCGGTGTACGTTATCACATCATTCGCGGAACAATGGACACAGCTGGAGTTGATGCTCGTCGTCAAGGACGTTCAAAATACGGTGCAAAAAAACCAAAAGCAAGTAAATAATTTTACATAAATAAGGAATAATATGGAAGGAGGATTAAAATGCGTAAAAGACGTGCAACAAAAAGAGATGTTTTAGCAGATCCAGTCTACAACTCAAAATTGGTTACCAAATTAATTAACCAAATCATGTTAGATGGTAAAAAAGGAACCGCACAAACAATTCTTTACAAAGCTTTTGACATAGTTAAAGAAAAAACTGGTGAAGAACCAACAAAAGTTTTCGAAAAAGCTATGGAAAACATTAAGCCAGCACTAGAAGTTAAATCAAGACGTGTTGGTGGAGCTAACTACCAAGTACCAATCGAAGTAAAACCAGATAGAAGTCAAGCTTTAGGTCTACGTTGGTTAGTACAATATGCTCGTTTAAGAGGTGGGCATACAATGGCAGAAAATTTAGCCAATGAAATAATTGATGCTTCAAACGGAGTTGGAGCAGCCGTTAAAAAACGTGAAGATACCCATAGAATGGCCGAAGCTAATAAAGCATTCGCTCATTATAGATGGTAATTAAGAAAGGAAAACAAATATGGCTCGTGAATATAGTTTAGATCATATCCGTAATATTGGTATCATGGCTCATATCGACGCAGGAAAAACGACTTGTACCGAAAGAGTTTTATATCATACCGGAAAAATCCATAAAATTGGTGAAACTCACGATGGTGAGTCACAAATGGACTGGATGGAACAAGAACAAGAACGTGGTATTACTATTACTTCAGCCGCTACTACCGCATACTGGAAAAACTATAGATTTAATATAATCGATACTCCAGGTCACGTAGACTTTACAGTTGAAGTACAAAGAAGCTTACGTGTATTAGATGGAGCAGTAGCTCTTATCGACGCTCAAGCTGGAGTAGAACCACAAACCGAAACTGTATGGCGTCAAGCAGACGACTACAAAGTACCTCGTATGATTTTTGCCAATAAAATGGACAAAATGGGAGCAAGCTTTGAATATAGTTTAGGAACAATTGAAAAATTATTAGGTGTAAATGCCAAACCAATCGAATGGCCAATTGGTGCTGAAGAAAATTTCGATGGAATTATCGATTTAGTAACCATGAAAGCTTATCATTATGATGGCAAACCTGAAGAAGAACCAACAGAAATTGATATCCCAGCTGACTTAAAAGATTTAGCCGAAGAAAAGAGAACTGAATTAATTGAAGCTGTTGCGGAATTCGATGACGAATTAATGAATAAATATTTAGAGGGAGAAGAAATTCCAGTGGACCTAATTAAAAAGGCAATCAGAAAAGGAACACTTGCAGTTGAATTCTTCCCAGTTATGTGTGGTACTGCATTAGGAAACAAAGGAGTTAAATTATTATTAGACGCTATTGTTGACTATATGCCAGCGCCAACAGATGTAGCAGCTATTAAAGGAACAGACCTTAACGACAATGAAATTGAAAGGCATCCAAGCGATAATGAACCATTTAGTGCGTTAGCATTTAAAGTAATGACTGATCCATTCGTTGGAAAACTTACATTCTTTAGGGTTTACTCTGGACACTTATCAAGTGGTTCATATATCCTAAACGCTTCTAAAAACAAAAAAGAAAGAATTGGTCGTATCTTACAAATGCACGCTAATGACCGTACAGAAATTAGCGAAGTATTTACAGGAGATATTGCCGCTGCTGTTGGACTTAAAGATACAACAACTGGAGATACTTTATGTGATGAAAAACATGCTTGTGTTCTAGAAAGTATGGAATTCCCAGAACCAGTTATTGAGCTTGCAATTGAACCAAAATCAAAAGGTGACCAAGATAAGATGGGACTTGCACTTCAAAAATTATCCGAAGAAGACCCAACATTTAGAGCTTCAACTAATGCTGAAACTGGTCAAACCATCATCGCTGGAGTTGGTGAATTACACCTTGAAATCATCGTTGATAGAATGAAAAGAGAATTCGGTATTGAAGCTAATATTGGTCAGCCTCAAGTTTCTTATAGAGAAACAATCTCACAAGTGGGTGAGTGTGAAGGAAAACATATCAAACAATCTGGTGGACGTGGACAATATGGACACGTATGGATTAAATTTGAACCAAACCCAGATAAAGGTTATGAATTTGTTGACGCAATTGTTGGCGGTGTCGTTCCAAGAGAATACATCCCAGTAGTTGATAAAGGGCTTCAAGAAGCCTTACAAACTGGTGTCCTTGCTGGATATCCAATGGTAGATGTTAAAGCAACATTATATGATGGTTCTTATCACGATGTTGATTCATCAGAAATGGCTTTCAAAGTTGCAGCTTCACTCGCCCTTAAAGAAGCTAAAAATAAATGTAAACCAGTTCTATTAGAACCAATCATGAAAGTAAACGTTAGAGTTCCAGATGAATATCTAGGCGCAGTTATGGGAGATATCACATCTCGTCGTGGACGTCCATTAGGTCAAGAAAGTAAAGGGAATTCTTTATCAATTGACGCAATGGTTCCACTTTCAGAAATGTTTGGATACGTAACAACATTACGTTCAAATACACAAGGGCGAGGAAACTATACAATGGTATTTGACCACTATGAAGAAGTTCCAAAGAACATTTCTGAAGAAATAATCAAAAAAAATGGCGGAAACTAAGCCAAAAGACTTGAAATTTTAGCTTAGTCTTGCTAAAATGTTAGATGTAAACAAATAGAGGAGGAAAGAAAATGGCAAAAGAAAAATATGACCGTTCAAAGCCACATGTTAACATTGGTACAATCGGACATGTGGACCACGGTAAAACTACATTAAGTGCTGCTATCAGTAGCGTACTTTCAAAGAAAGGATTAGCTAAATTCGAAGATTATGCAGATATCGACAAAGCTCCAGAAGAAAAAGAACGTGGAATTACAATCAATACTGCACACATCGAGTATGAAACAGAAAAAAGACACTACGCTCACGTAGACTGCCCAGGCCATGCTGACTATGTTAAAAACATGATTACTGGTGCTGCTCAAATGGACGGAGCTATCTTAGTTATTGCTGCTACAGATGGCCCAATGGCCCAAACTCGTGAACACATCTTATTATCACGTCAAGTTGGAGTACCTCGTATGGTTGTATTCTTAAACAAATGTGATATGGTTGATGACGAAGAATTATTAGATTTAGTTGAAATGGAAGTTCGTGAACTTTTAACTGAATATGGTTACGATGGAGACAATACTCCAATCATTAGAGGTTCTGCTTTAAAAGCTCTTGAAGGAGATCCTGCATATGAAGAAAAAATCATGGAACTTATGGATGCTGTTGATGAATGGATTGAATCTCCAGAAAGAGATGCTGACAAACCATTCTTAATGCCAATCGAAGACGTATTCACAATCACAGGTCGTGGTACAGTTGTTACAGGACGTGTTGAACGTGGACAACTTAAATTAAATGATGAAGTTGAAATCGTTGGATTAAAAGATACTAAGAAAACAGTTGTTACTGGTATTGAAATGTTTAGAAAACAATTAGATTATGCCGAAGCAGGAGACAATGCCGGATTATTACTTCGTGGTATTGCTCGTGAAGAAGTTGAACGTGGTCAAGTTATTGCTAAACCAGGAAGTGTTACTCCACATACAAAATTCAAAGCTCAAGTTTATGTACTTAGCAAAGAAGAAGGCGGAAGACATACACCATTCTTCAGCAACTACCGTCCACAATTCTACTTCCGTACTACAGATGTTACAGGTGTTATTGAATTACCAGAAGGTGTTGAAATGGTAATGCCAGGTGACAACGTTGAAATGACTGTAGAATTAATTGCTCCAATCGCAATTGAAAAAGGAACTAAATTCTCAATCCGTGAAGGTGGTAGAACTGTTGGTTCAGGAAATATTTCAGAGATTATTGAATAATAAAATTGAAACTGCAAAATTCATTTGCAGTTTTTTTGTGTAAAAATATATTTTTTTTCGTAAAAAAAAGGAAATCAACATATCAATAATGTATATTATAGGTGAAAGGGGCTTTTGACAATTTAACAAGGGAGGAAACAAGAATGACAGAATTAATTGAAAAAGATAAAGAGATAAAAGATATGATATACGAAGTAAGAGGTAAACAAGTAATGTTAGATTCGGATTTAGCTAGATTGTATCAGTGTAAAAATGGAACAAAGTCAATAAATTTGGCTGTTAAAAGGCATATTAAAAGATTTCCAAAAAGATTTATGTTCCAATTAACAAAACAAGAAATACAATCATTATCTTCAAGGTTTCAAATTGAAACCTTGAAACCCAATACAAGAGGGAAAAACATTAAATATTTGCCATATGCATTCACAGAACAAGGAGTTGCGATGCTTGCTACAGTATTAAAGACTGAAGTTGCGGAAAAAGTTAGTATTTCAATTATGGATGCTTTCGTTGCCATGAGAAAGTTTATTAATAAT
>CAZZCM010000004.1:19553-24750 GCA_964652445.1 uncultured Muribaculaceae bacterium
ATAGAGACAATAAAAAAGGAAAGTGAATTACTTTCCTGATTTCCACATATTACTAATATTAGAACTTTTACGATACATAAAATATAGTGGGGCATTAGTAATTAACTCAAAATCGCCTGCATATTCAGTCGCATGAGCATTAAAATTCATCTTAAATTCATTTAGACCACTATATAATTGATTATCCTTTTGAATATTACTGATTCCACCTAAATTAAACTTCTTAAAACCTAATTTAGAATATCTACCCATTAACTTCCAAAGCAATAAATGTTTCGCATTAAAGTTTTTATAATTTTCATCATATCCATCGATAATCAAATGAACTTCATCATTCCATTTTATAACCAAAGCTGAAGACAAAATAATTCCATTAGGGAAATTTCTTAAATAATTAGTCGCAACCACCAGTTGCTTTTTATATTCCTCAAAAATTTGATCAACTTCCATTTTATGGTTAATAATTTTATCATTATTCCCTTTAGAACTCATTAATTGCCTATTAAGGTCATAACTAAGTCTTTCATATTCTCGATATAAATCTTGGGTTATTTTTAAATAATCAGTAGTATCAAGCTTAGTATAATAAAAATCAATTAAATTTTCCTTATCAAAAAATTTATATAAATCCTTAAAATAATCCAAATCACGAGGATATTTATCCTTAGTTTGTAAATACAAATAATTCAAATCATTAATACCACCATGATAAACCTTAATTCCATCACGAGTAGCCTTTCTAATTTTCGTTCTAAAGGGCTTTTTAATATTCGCAAAAATCTTCGTATACGGTAAATCAATATTAACAATTGCTTCAAATCTAGGTTTTAAAGCTTCAAAATAATTATTGTAACCCAAATGATAAAAACCTAGCTTTTTAAGATTCTCAAAAATATTATCATAATTTGGGTTAGTTCCAATAAGCATATAATCAGCATTATAAACTTTTTTCACAATCAAAGGACTAATCTTAATCGCCACAATATCTCTTTTACCCAAAAACTTTTTAACCAATTTTGTGAAAGTCTCAACCAAAGAAAAATCATTATAATTAATTAAAAAACCACGAGGTGCGAAAGCATACTTAAAACCATTAATTTTTCTCACCAAAATCAAGCTGGCCGCCTTAATAACATCATCATCAACTAAGCCCAAAAAGAAAGAATCAAATCCCTCTTCATTCATCGTAAACGCATATTCAGTCGTTTGATAAATAGAAGACGGTTTAAACTGTTTACTAAACTTTTTAAACTCCTCATTAGTAAGTTGTTTTAGCTGCACAAGTTCCGCACCTCCCTTCAAATTAATTTCACCACATATTATATCACAATTAAAAAAAATAAGCTATCGGATAAGCCTATTTATCTAGTTTCTGATAACTGTCACACATTGTTGCTTCCTTTTTCGTATCAGGTTCACAGTGACATACCTTAATCTCATTTAAACGGCATGCACATTTTCCATCATGATGCTTACAATCCTCAACAGTGCATTTAATCCTAGAATTATCCATAATATCATCCTCCATTAATATTCTTTCCTTAAAAAATCAAAATATTCATAAAAACCAAAATCATTAATATATTTATAATGGTGATAATATGGACAAGGTCGGAATACCACGCAGTATATTTTACTACTACTATGGAGAAATCTGGAAAAACTTTTTTGATTATCTCAAAATTCCATATATAATAAGTCCAAATACCAATAAAGAAATAATGGATTTAGGCTTAAAAGAAAGTGGTGATGAAATGTGTATGGCTTTAAAAACCTACATCGGACACGCATCATATCTAAAAGACAAATGCGACTATCTTTTAATTCCCAGAATTGATAACTATGGTATAGAAAATCAAACATGCACCAACTTTTTAAGCATCTATGATATCATAAACAATATTTTGGATGTCAAAATTTTAAATTACAATATAAATCAAAAAAAACACGAAACCTTAAAAAAAGGTCTTATTAAAATTGGTAAAGAACTAGGAAAAACTAGACATGAAAGCCTTAAAGCCTATAAATATGCCATAAATGAATACAAAAAAACAAAAAAAAGAGAAATAACCATCAATACTAATAAACTAAATTCCAAAAAAACCAAAATCCTTCTAGTCAGTCATCCTTACAACACATACGACGATTTAATAGGTAAAGATATCATAAGATATTTAGAAAAAAATAATATCGAAGTAATCTTTAGTGATAAATTTGACGAAAAAGTCACAAACAAACTAAGCGAAGAACTATCAAAAGAACTATACTTCAAATATTCAAAAGAAAACATTGGATCTATCATATATACAAAAGATAAAATAGATGGAATTATCTTCCTTTCAGCCTTTCCATGTGGACCAGATTCCTTAGCCAACGAGCTAGTCATGCGAAAAATAAAAACACCACATATTAATCTAGTATTAGATGACACATCATCATTTACTGGTACGGAAACTAGACTGGAGAGCTTTATCGACATGTTAAAGGGGGAATTTAATGACTAAAATATCATTCCCACTTATGGGTGATTACCACATTCCTGCTAACTTTCTTTTAAAGCATGTTTTAGACGCCGAAATAATTTCCCCACCACCAATAACTGCCAAAACCATTGAAATAGGTACAAAATACAGCCCAGAATTTGTATGTACCCCATTCAAATACACCTTAGGCACAATGATAGAATCAATCGAAAAAGGAGCCGATACTCTAATCCAAATGGGTGGGGGATGTAGGTATGGCTATTACGCTGAACTTCAAGAAGAAATTTTAAAAAATTTAGGCTACAAAGTAAAACTAATAAATCTAGTAACCAAAGGACAAACAAATTTTAAAAGAATAAATAAACTAATCAAACAAATCGATCCAAAATTTAGTAAATTAAAAGCCATTTACTATGGCTTCATAACTATCAAAATGGTTAAATATATGGATATAATTGATGATTATATTAGAGAAAATATCGGTTTTGAGTTAGAAGAAGGCTCATTTCAAAGTTTAAAAATAAAAATGTTACGCGATTTCAGTAAAGTAAAAAACTACCGCGAATTAAGAAAAAAATCTAAAACATATGTAAGAGAATTTACCAAAATCAAAATCCATAAGCCAGATAACTGCTTAAAAATCGGCATCATCGGAGAACTATATACCATTATGGAACCATTTTCCAATTACTTTTTAGAAAAAGAACTTGCGAAAAATAAAATAGAAATAAAAAGATTTACCAACGTTCATTATTTATTATTTGAAAAAGCCACTCAGATTAAGCATTACCTAAAATACGCAAACAAATATATCAAATATCAAATGGGGGCGGACGCCGCCGACAACATTGCTAGAACAAAATACCTTTGCGAAAAAGGTTACGACGGTATCATTCATATCAAATCAGCATTTTGTACCCCAGAAATAGGGGCCATGCCAATTATTAATAAAATCGCAAACACATACGAAGTCCCAGTATTATTCTTTAGCTTTGATGCCAATACATCAGAAACTGGAATAAAAACCAGACTAGAAGCCTTTTACGATATGCTAGAAATGAGGAAAAGAAAATGAAAGACTGTTATTTAGGCGTTGATATCGGTTCAATATCAACAAAAGGAGTAATTATCGATGAAAAAAACGAAATCATAACATCATTATATATATGGACCGAAGGAAATCCCGTGAAAGCCGTACGAAAACTAATAAACCAATTAAAAAAAGATTTACCACCAAACTGTCAAATAAAAGGTATCGGAACCACTGGTAGTGCAAGAAAACTAATCGGTTTAATGTTAAAAGCCAATATCGTTAAAAACGAAATAACCGCTCATGCCATCGGAACACTAACATATTATCCTGATGTCAAAACAATTCTCGAAATAGGAGGGCAAGATTCCAAAATAATATTAATAAAAAACGGAATAATAACCAACTATGCCATGAATACCTTATGCGCTGCCGGAACAGGTTCATTCCTATCAAGCCAAGCCAAAAGACTAGGACTAAAACCAGAAGAATTTGGTAAATACGCCTTAAAATCAAAAAATCCCGTAAAAATAGCTGCCAGATGTACCGTCTTTGCCGAATCTGATTTGGTTCATAAAGCTCAAGTTGGCTATCCAAAAGAAGATATCATCGCCGGACTTTGCAAAAGCGTTGTCTTAAACTATTTAAACAACGTTGGAAAAGGCAAAAAAATTGAACCACCAATTATCTTCCAAGGTGGTGTTTCCAAAAACGAGGGCGTTGTAAAATATTTTAAAGAGGTTTTAAACGAAGAAATAATTGTTGACGAAAATAGCCACCTTATGGGAGCCATCGGGATAGCCGTTTTAGCCAAAAAAAATAAAATAGGTAAAATTTATTCCCTAGAATTAGAAGACATTACTTTTGATACCAAAGCCACCGAATGTACTAGATGTCCAAACAACTGTGAACTATTAAAAATATATCGTAATAACGAACTAGTAGATTCATGGGGTAGCAAATGTGGTAAATATTAAGCATCCGAAAGGGTGCTTTTTGGAACCATTCAAAAAATGCTAGAAAATGATAAAAATATAGTATAATAAGATTAGAAATTAATATTAAGGAGATGCCATATGTTAGATAGAATATTTGATTTAGCAAAAATCCAAAATAAAATTGCTAGCTTTAGTCCTACATTAAAAAAACAATACTATGAATACCTGATAAATGAATTTGGTGTATTATTCACATACCATTCTAACCGTATCGAAGGCACTAATACAACCTTAACCCTTAACGATACAAAAAAAATACTTAACAACACATATGATTTCAGTACTATAGTAGATAGTAACAAGCAAAGGGAAATAAATGAAACTCTAAATCATCAAAAAGCCTTTAAATATATATTCAGTATTTTAGATAAAAACGAAGATATCATTACAATCATAAAAAGTCTTCACCAAATAATTGGAAGTGGTATCATCGAAGGTGCTGGAGATTATAAAATACATGAAAACTATTTAATAAATAGTAGAGGAATAGAAATAGATTTTACTCATCCAAAAGATGTTCAAAAAAGAATGCTAGAACTAAAAACAAAATATAATAACGAGTGGAAAGAACTAACTGCATTTGAAAAAGCCATTTATTTACACACAGCCATAATCAATATCCATCCATTTTCAGACGGCAATGGTCGCGTAGCTAGGTTAATCATGAATTATGAACTTATAAAAAA
>CAZZCM010000005.1:0-23442 GCA_964652445.1 uncultured Muribaculaceae bacterium
TTTTCCCTTTGTTAAATTGCATTTATCCGTCATTTGTATCACTTATATTATAACACATTTCCTTAAAAATCTATTCTTTTTCCTCAGTAGGAACTACAACTGATGGGCTATCCTGACTTAAACCATTAGAATAATATTTTGGCACACTACCCGTTACAATCTTCATCGCCACTGGTGCTTTTGTTTTAATATCAATATTTTTTTCATAAAAAGGCAAAATAATCCTTTCGTTAATTTTTAAATTAACATAAACCTGAATTAAAGCACTGTTAATACCATAATCCTTAACTTCCGCACTAACATTACTAGTTGCATCACCAATCAAACTAATTTTAACCGGCACTTTAGGACCAACATTAGCCAGCAATGGATTTCCAAGTAAAACTCCACTACTTACTTCATAAATAATTCCCTTTTCCAAATCTTCCTTATCATAATCTACCAGCACACTATCTGAAAACTCAATCGCGTCAATATCGCCTTTTTCAATATTACGTAAATTCATTTGAACACTATTAGTCGTTTCCGTCAAAAACTTATTAACCAAAGTTGTATTAAAATCAATTGACCTAATTTCGCCATTGCTATCCTTAGTAATTTCAAACAAATCTTCCCCACTCACCTTTTCAGTTATATGTTTTGAAATGGCTTTATTAATAACAATGCTAGATAATTTTTTAGCCTCCATTTCCGCATAATTCATAATAATAGGTGAAGCTTTCACATTTATATAACGAAAACACAAAACAATACCCCCAAAAATTAAAGTCAAACTAAAAACAAATATTACAAATCTATTAAAACCCTTAAAACCTTTTTTTCTTCTAAGTCTAACTCTTCTCATATTTAATTTTATGAATATAAAAACAATTTCAGTCCAAAATATAAAAGGGTGAAATTATGAAAATAAAAAAAATTATGTCAAAAAAACTAATAACATGCGAGCCAGACGACAACATCTTATTTGTATCAAACCTAATGAACACTTGGGATGTAGGTTTTATTTTAATCATGGAGAAAGATAAATTATATGGAGTTGTAACCGATAGAGACTTAGTATGTGATATGGCAAATCAACTATCACAAATAAAAGGATACGCTTCCAAAAATGTCATAACAATTGATGAAGATAAAGAAATTATTGATGCTTTAAAACTAATGAAAAAATACAAAGTAAAAAGATTAGTTGTCACTAAAGACAAAAAAATAACTGGTGTTTTATCATTGTCAGATGTATTACAAACAGATGAAGAACCACAAATAATTTTAGATACAATAAAAACCATTTATGAAATAAACCGCAGTGAAAATACATTTGACACCGATATTAACGACTTCCCATTATAAAAGATGATTACTATTCAAAATAATCATCTTTTTCTATATTTAAATTTATAAGTAACTTCCAATTTATATTCTTCTAAACTAGCAAACTCAAAAGGTGTCATATCCACTAATTTTTCAAACCTATCTCTATTTACGGCATTATCCAAAACAGGTAATGATAGAATTTCATAAACATAACGATATTTAGTTAATATCTTAGTTTCTTCGATTCTATATTCGGCATTACTAGCATCAACCGTCGATGTTTCAGACCATGAACTATACGATGTTTCCCTTACTGTATCATCATCACGATAATTATATCCATTTGGCTTTTTAGCATAATATGATGAATACTTTCTCTTCTGACCATTATACCAGCGCCACAAATAATCACGATATTGATATAAAGTACTAGTATCACTTTCACGTTTATCATATTTTGACTGATCTACATCTTCGGAAGCTGTATACTTACCATTATTTGCATACACCTTTTTTCCGTCTTTTTCATAATAATATTTATATCCAGTTGCTTGTCTTATTTCACGATAATCTTTTTTACCAGGATAATCTAAAGAGTAATCAGACCACTCACTATAAATTTTTGTGGAATCATCCCTATTTGCATACCCCTCAGGTTGTTCAGCAGAAAAGTCAGAATAATCCCCCACTATGTCATACCACAACCACTGTTTATCTTTATAACGATACATTGGTATTTCTAAAGTTTGTACTTCAACAATTTCACCTTCCGTCGGAACTTTAGGAAGTCCAGAATCGTCTTCCTCTTTCGGCATTTTAACACCATATTTAGATTCTTTGTTGCTTATTTCATCTTCCTCATATGACTTTGACCATTCAGTAGTTGAAACCTGTCTTTCATAATAATTGTAATAGGGAATAACATCAACTATAGATTTATTTGGTAAATAACTAATTTCACCACTCCAACTACCATATCGTTTATTAGTAGAACAACTATTACAATCATTAAGTTCTAAAGTATAAATAATATCGCTTTTATACTTAGTAGCTTTAACTTTACCTGAACAAACAAAATTGTCTGTGTTCACACTGCTCAAATATTCTCCAGAATACAGTTTATCAACATTAACCGTTACACTATCCCCTTCATAGTCAGGCATCTTTTCTTCATCCTTCAAATATTCCAAGGTAGCGGACTTAATACTATCATATATTTTTGAACACTTATTATTTTCTACCATTGTATAAATAATAAATCCAATTATTATCAAAGGAACCATTGTACCAACGACAAAAAAGATATTTAAAAAAGTTTTTTTACTTTCAAAAACATGATCAATCGTATTACCAGATCTATCAACATAACTAGGTCTCTTCATCATAATCGCTCCTCCATATATTAACATTTTAACACATTTCCATAATTTTTCATAGCTAAGTTTTAATTTCCATATATTTTGTTACCATCTTTTAATAGACAAAAAAATGTAAATGAATTTACACGATGTACCCAAACAATTATCTATATCCAAGGTAACATATTAGAAAAATATATAATTAGTAATATTCTCCAAAAACTGTCAAATTTCGCAAAAAATGTAAAGTAAAAAGCCATATAGGCTTAAAATCTTTTCATAACTCTATCAATTTCTGATTCTAGTTTGGATTTCATAATACAATCAGCAAATCCATCTTTTAAATATTGAAGTTTTATTTTTTCTTTATTATCATTTATCATTACAACTACTGGTGTTTTAAAATCTTTTATTTTTTTTAGTTCTAAATGATATTTCTTTAAATAAATTACTAACATTATATCTTGTATCACAAGTTGTCATTTTTGGTAATGGCTTTTCAAGATTTTACAAATCCGCCAAAATATTTAATACCAACTATTCATCTTCCTTGTTTTTCATTAATGGGAACATTACACAATCCTTAATATTAGGAGCATCAGATAGAATTTGAACTAATCTGTCGATACCAATACCCCAACCAGAGATTGGCGGCATACCATATTCCATAGCTTCAATATAATCCATGTCCATCATCATGGCCTCATCATCACCATTAGCTTTTAAACTAGCCTGTTCAATTAATCTTCTTTCTTGTTCTTGAGGATCAACCAACTCAGAATAAGCATTAATAATTTCTGCACCATTGATTACTAATTGGAACCTATCAGTCAAACTTGGATTTTCGTCATTAGCGCGAGCTAAAGGCGATAATTCAATTGGGTGTTTAGTTAAAAATATTGGTTTCAACACATGTGGCCTAGCTACTTTCTTATAAAGCTGGTCAACTAAATTTCCATAACCTAAATCTTCAAGCGGTGTCTCACTATCAATTTCAATTCTTTCTTCCTTGATTTTCGCAAGCAATTTATCCTTTGCATCATACTCATAAATATCAATAGGACAATATTTTAAAATCAAATCACGCATCGAAATACTTTCCCATTCTCCGCTTAAATCAACCTCACCACCCTCAATAGTAATCTTTAAAGTGCCAAATAAATTTTTAATCACAGTTTGTAACATGTTTTGTAAAAATTTCATGTTATCCTCATAATTTAAATAAGCACCATAACCCTCAAGCATAGTAAAATCTTGAAGATGAGTAGAGTCCATTCCTTCATTTCTAAAACATCTAGCAAATTCATAAACCTTAGTAAAGCCTCCAATAATAGCTCTTTTCAAATAAGTTTCTGGAGCAATACGTAAATAAAAATCAGTATCTAAAGCATTATGATGCGTAATAAAAGGTTTAGCTAAAGCTCCAGATGCTTTATTATTTAAAATTGGCGTTTCTATTTCAAAATAACCTTCGCCATTCAAGAAATTTCTAATTTCCCAAATTAATCTACTTCTAAGTAAAAATCTCTCTCTAGCATCCTCATTCATAATAAGATCAACATAGCGATGACGATATTTAATTTCTTGGTCAGTTACTCCATGAAATTTTTCTGGAAGTGGTTTTAAAGCCTTCCCTAAAAATTCAATATGTTTAGCCCTTAAAGTCTTTTCACCTGTTTGTGTAGTAGTTATTTCACCCTCTGCTCCAATAAAATCTCCCACATCAAAATTAGTTTTAAAGAATTGATATTGTTCACCTAATAAATCCAATTGTAATGACACTTGAATTGAACTTTCAATATCCCTTATTCTTATAAAACTTAATTTCCCCATTTTTCTAGCAAAAACTATTCTTCCAGCAATTTTTATATTATCAGTCCCATCGACAATTTCCCTAGCTTCTTTAATAGAATGAGTCACCTCATATTTACTTGGATAAGGATTACAAATCTCTCTTATTTTTTCTACTTTTTCTCTTCTCACTAGCTCTTGTTCAGTAAATTCTCTCATGTCATGCACCTCTTCCTTATGCATATAATAATACTATTTAAAACCAAAAAAATCAATAGTTTACACATATGGAACTGTCAATTCTTAGTTTTGTTTTCATCTAGTTCCTTATTATCCCGCTTTAACCTCTCAAGTTTGCCACTAACAACTACCTTAACACATTTTCTCTCCTCCCAACTTTAAAACTACTAAACAAACCTCCCCTCCTTACATAACACAAAAAACTAGTTGTTTTCTAACTAGTGGGTACTCATAGGTGCGACCAATTTTTAATGCCTCCTATATTTACTTCCGATATGGTTTACTTTAAGTTATTACGGACCTAGCTCCTAATAAATCAAAAAAAGAGAATATCATTTCAAAGAAAAAAAGGCCAAAAGACCTATATGTAAATATGTTCTTGCCTAGGAATGCTCACATCAACATAGCGTTCACCAATATATTTAGGTATTAGAACTACTTCTCCAGCTTCCAAAGAAGCCGGAACATCAATAATACGTTGATTACGTGAACCTCTAAAATCAACATTTAAGCTTCTTTCCGCCATAATAAATTTTCCATCAACCAATACGTCAACATACTTAAGAAATTCTATATTTTTTTTAGATTTTATTAATTCCTCAAAAGTAAAACCTGTATAACACCAAACATCCATCCCAATTTTCTTTGCATGTTTCGCAATTTCCAAGCAAGCTTCTACTTGAAATAACGGATCACCACCAGAAAAAGTAATACCTGTTTGTGCTTTCAAATTAGATAATTCCTTATTTATCTCATCTGTATCAGTTAAAAACCCACCTTTAAAATCATGGGTTCCTGGATTATGACAACCAGGACAATTATGACTACAACCTTGCGTCCAAATAACTGTCCTAATGCCCTCACCATCTACAATACTATCCGATTGTAAATCACTAGCTAAACGGATTTTCATTATTTTGAGATAACTTTAGAAGCATCATGTTTAACTCTGTCACGTTCTTCAGCTCTTTTTCCGTTGTTAAATCTGTCAGTAGTACCTACTAAATAACCAGTAATTCTTCTGATTCTTTCAAATTTAACTCCTTCGCCAACTTTTCTTTCTTCTGCTTTCATATTTATTTCCTCCTATCTTCCACCGCAGCAAGTCAAATCTGCGTTTTTAACTCTTTCAATCGGAATGCCTTCGCCTTCCTTACGTCCACATCCTGGACAAACATCTCCAATAACCCCTGTATAACCACAAACTGGATCTCTATCGACTGGGTGATTAATTGCCCCATATCCAATATTGTTATCATGCATAAGTCTAACAATTTTCTCAAATGCTTCCGTATTCATAGCTGTATCGCCATCTAATTCAACATAACTAATATGACCACCATTAGTCAAAGCATGGTATGGTCCTTCTAATTCAAGCTTCCTAGCCACTGAAATATTATAATAAACAGGAACATGGAATGAATTAGTATAATAATCTCTATCAGTAATACCCTTTAACTTACCATAAATAGCTTTATCAATATTCGTAAATCTTCCAGATAAACCCTCAGCAGGAGTTGCAATTAAAGAGAAATTAAGATTATATTTTTCCGCATATTCATCAGTTTTCTTACGCATAAATTCAATAATCTCTAGTCCTAATTTTTGAGCCTCTTCACTTTCACCATGATGTTTACCAATTAAAGCCTTCAAACATTCAGCAAGTCCAATAAATCCAACCGTCAAAGTACCATGTTTAAGAACCTTACGTAATCTATCACCATCTTTAAGTCTCTCACTATCAATCCAAACACCTTGTCCTAATAAAAATGGGAAATTATAAACATGCTTGCTACATTGAATTTCAAATCTTTCAAGTAATTGATCTTTAACCAAATCCATTAACTCAGAAAGTTCTTCATAAAAACCGTCTAAATCAGTCTCGCCGCTAACAATACCATGCTTAATACCAAGTCTAGGTAAGTTAATAGAAGTAAAAGATAAATTTCCCCTTCCAGGTGTAATTTGATTATCCGGTGAAGTAATATCAGCTAAAACCCTAGTTCTACATCCCATATAACCAACTTCAGTTCTATAATCTTCTGGATTATAAGTAGCTTTATTAAAAGTAGAATCAATAAATGAGAAATTAGGGAACAATCTTTTAGCCGAAACCTCACATGATAATTTAAACAAATCATAATTAGGATCGCCAGGATTATAATTAACTCCCTCTTTTACTTTAAATATCGAAATAGGGAAAATTGGTGTTTCATGATTACCAAGCCCCGCATCAGTAGCTAATAAATAATTACGCATAACCATTCTACCTTCTGCTGAAGTATCAGTACCAAAGTTAATCGAAGAAAATGGTACTTGCGCCCCCGCACGAGAATGCATCGTATTTAAATTATGAATAAATGCTTCCATTGCTTGGTAAGTTTCTCTATCAGTTTTAGCTAAAGCCTTGTCATAGCTCAGCTTAAATAAACGTTTTACCTCTGAAGAATCTTTCGCATATCCATCAAATATACTTAAATCAACTTCAATAGATTTTAATTTATCAATATCCTTTGCAATTCTATCCATATTAATAAAATTACCAAACTCTGTTAAATCTAAATAATCACATATAGTCTGTTTAAATTGTTTCTTAAAAGTTGTCAAAACACCAGGCGCTAAATAATAATCAAACGCTGGAATACTTTGTCCACCATGTTGATCATTTTGATTAGATTGTATCGCAATCGCTGCTAAAGCCGAATAACTCATAATCCCCTTAGGTTCTCTTAAATGACCATGTCCCGTAGAAAAACCTTTATCAAATAATTTTTTCAAATCAATTTGGCAACAAGTAGTCGTACCCATTGGCATAAAATCCATATCATGAATATGAATATCACCATTATCATGAGCTTCCGCAAACTTAGGTTTCATTAAGTAAGCTTTCGCAAATTCCTTAGAAACAGTACTTCCATATTGAAGCATTGTGCCCATCGCTGTATCGCCATCAACATTCGCATTTTCCCTTTTCGCATTTTCTTCAAAAGAAGATTTAAGACCTAAACTTTCAATAGATTTTAAAAACTTATGTTGTTTCTTTTCACCAAAGAACATCTGTCTAGACACATTACGTCTCTCACGATATTCAGAAAAAGACTTATAAACATCATCATAACCTTTTTTCTGAAGTTCTTCTTCAATCAAATCTTGAATCTGTTCAATTTTAATTTTTTCATCAGCTAAATATTCCTTTTCAATTCTTTTAACAACAGAATTAAAAACCTTATTAACATCATTTTCACTATATTTATTTAATTCATCTTCAGATTTTACACTGTCAAAGCCTTTTTTAATCGCAACCGCAATTTTAGTTCCGTTCCACTCTACCTTTTTACCATTACGTTTTACAACTTTCAAAGTTGCTAAAGTTTCCTCTGTATCAACCATACTTCTGTCCTCCCTATCTTGTAATTCAATTATATACAAAATTTCTACCATTAGTCAATAGAAAATGTTCGCTTTTTTTCAACTTTTTTTCGCCACCCATCAAAAGCCCTTTGTTTCTAACAAAAATCAAAAAAATGAATTTATAAAATTTTACACTTTTTTAATTTTTACCATTTTTGAAAAAATAAACAAAACGTTTTATTTAAGCATTTTTCCTTTATTTTACAACATAAAACGCCATTTTCTATAACATAAAGTTATTTGTTAAAAAAATAAAAAAATGAATTTTTTGAAAAAATCTAAAAAAATAAAAAGTTAAATTTTTTAAAAAAATGATTTTCAAAAAATTATCATTATAAATACATGTCAAAAGGTAAAATGTTCGCTTTTTATACATACATAATAACCACTGACAAGCATATACTTATTTAGGTGAAACTATGAAAAAAATAATACTACTGTTTCTGTTTTTAACACTACTAACAGGCTGTACTGATAAAGAAATAAAAACCCAAATCAATGAAGATGAATTAATTGCCATTAACTATCCAATAACTGGCATTAGTAATTTAGATGATGTGATAAGTTCATACGTCAACAAAACATGTAATAACTTCAAAAAACAATATAAAAACTATAAAAAACCAGAATTAAACATTTCCTATACATATAAAGAATTAAACGAAAATGTAATTAATGTAAGTTTAAATACCGAAATAGTCACAGATAAAAAAATAAACAAAATAAAAACCTTTACTTACGATAAAAAAACCAAAAAATTCCTCAGCATGGAAGATATCGTCAAAGATTTAGATGCATTAGATTACAACATAAAAAAACAATTACTTGAAAAGTATAGAGATGCTGACATGGACTTTCTAGCTAACGTTAGTTATGACTATTTCACCATCGATGACCAAAACTTAACAATATATTTAGGGCCAACAATTTTAAAAGAACCAACCTATGAATTAATTTATTTAGATATTCCTTTAAACTCCCTAAAACTATTAATTGATATTGATAAAACCGAAAACACCGATAATTACATAAATATTAAAAAGAAAAATATAGACTATGACGATAAAATAGTCGCCTTAACTTTTGACGATGGTCCCAGTAAATACACCAATAAAATACTCGATGTCCTAAAAAAATATGACGCTTGTGGAACCTTCTTCGTTATTGGAAACAAAGTAGACTTTTATGATGAAACATTAAATAGAATGATAAAAGAAGGAAGTGAAATTGGTAATCATTCATACAATCATAAATGGCTAAATAGACTATCAGAACAAGAATTCAAAGATGAGATAAACAAAACCCAAGAAGAAGTAAAAAAGGCCACTGGTTTTACTCCAAAACTATTTAGACCAACCTATGGTGGATATTCAGATAGATTAAAATCATATACTGATTTAGTCTTCATTCTATGGGACGTTGATTCATCTGATTGGAAAGTAAAAAGCAAAGAAAAAATATTAAATAATATATTGCCCAACGTTAAAAATGGCAGTATCATTCTAATGCACGACAACCATCAATATGCCTTAAATGCCATTGAACCAGTAGTCAAAGCTTTACAAGAAAAAGGCTACAAATTCGTTACAGTAAGCGAACTTTTAGAAATTAAAAAAATTAGAGAGAACGAATGACCAATTACGACTTAGAAGAATCAAAACTATTAAAATGGCAGTTCAATCTTTCATTATTATTTATTTTTACTTTGTTTGTGTCCCTAACCTTAACCTATAATCAAATACTTATTCATGAAAAAAAGGCACCATTGTACACAAATCAAACTTCAAAAGATCTTTTAAAACTAAATAGAACTTTAGGATTCATTATCGCTCTAGCTTTCCTTTATATAAATATAATTGACAAAAACATAAAACAAAAACATAACCTAGACTTAAAATCCGCTGATTTACAAATAGATGCCGGTCTATTATCAGTTATAGCTGCCATCATAGTTCTTTACGTTTCAATGATAAGTGATGATGCAACAGCCATGGAAAATCCAGAAGACTAAAACATTAAATTATGATATAATGGAACTTAATGAGGTGTGTTTAATGATTGTATATAGACTTTGCAATGAAGAAGAAGGGACAAAAATACTAAATGGGGAAGATTTTCAAAATATTGGAAAGCCCTTTACCAAAAGAATTACAGCCAATGACTTTAATTATTTAGAAGGCGAGAAATATCTTCACTTTTTCAAAAGAAAAGACAATATATTTTACCTTAGAATCCGTGAAGGTAAATACATCTGTACATATGATATACCAGACGATATTTTAAAAACTTCTGAAGGAACTGGACGTTATCATAATTACATTTATTCACACATAATAGATGAAGTGCCAGAATATGCCATTAACTGTAAATTATTAAAACCAGAGTACATAGTAAAAATAGAAAGACTTCTTGTTCATATAACCCCTGATGACTTTTTTGAAGATATGGATTTAAACGACTATGTAGAAACTATGTATGAAAAAGCTCCAAGTCAAAAAACAAAATAGATATATTTAAACTTTACAAAACAGATTATTTAAAATTTGTTTTTTTATAAGGTAAAAGGTAACATAATAGAAAGATACTGTAATTTAAACGACAACAAACGTAAAGAAAAGAAGAAGCCTTATTTAGCCTCTTCTGTAACTCTAGTTTCTCTAATAACTACAACTTTAATAGTTCCAGGATATTGTAATGTTGACTCAATCTTATCCTTAACATCTCTTGCAACCTTAAAGCTTTCTAAATCATTAATATCTTCAGGTTTAACAATTACACGTAATTCCCTACCAGCTTGAACAGCATAAGACTTTTCAACTCCAGGGATTTCATTACCAATTTTTTCAAGTTCTGTTAACCTTTGAACATAATTTTCTAAAGAATCATTTCTTGCTCCAGGACGAGATGCCGATAAAGCATCAGCAATAGCCACTAATACAGAGATAACACTAGTTGCCTCAGTATCACCATGGTGAGAAGCAATTGCATTAATAACCTCATCGCATTCACCATATTTAGTTGCTATTTTAACGCCTATCTCTACGTGACTACCTTCAACTTCATGATCGATAGCTTTTCCAATATCATGCAGTAATCCCGCACGTTTAGCTAGGCTAACATTTTCACCTAATTCAGAAGCTAATAAACCAGCTAAAGTAGCTACCTCTATAGAATGTTTCAAAGCATTTTGACCAAAACTAGTTCTGAAATTCAGTTTACCAAGTAACTCAATTATCTTAGGGTCCATCTTCGTAATACCAAGTTCAAATAAGGCATTTTCGCCATATTCAAATAACTTAGCTTTCATTTCACGAGCTGTTTTATCATAAACTTCTTCAATTCTTCCAGGATGAATACGTCCATCCTTAATTAAAGTATCCAAAGTTAATTTAGCAATTTCCCTACGATAAGGATCAAAGCTAGATAAAACAATAGCCTCTGGTGTGTCATCAATAATTAAATCAACTCCCGTAACTGCTTCAATCGTACGAATATTTCTACCTTCTCTACCAATGATACGACCTTTCATCTCATCATTAGGTAAAGTAGCCACAGTTACAGTTTGTTCATTCGCAACATCAGCCGCATATTTCTGCATAGCTGCAACCATTGTTGCTTTAGCCTTCTTATCCGCCTCTAACTTAGCCTCAGCTTCACGCTCTTTAATATATGAAGAAATTTCTAAATCCATCATTTCTTCAACTTTTTTCATAATAACATTACGAGCTTCCTTTTTAGAGTAACCAGCAATTTTTTCAAGTTGTTTAACTTGTTCATTTTTGATGTCTTCAAGCTCCACTTGCTTGTCTTGAATATCTTTTTGTCTTTGGTTTAAATTATTTTCTTTTTCATCAAGCACTTGTTCACGATTTTGAAGCATAGTATCTCGTCTATCCATACTTTCCTGACGAGATAAAAGACGCTCCTCAGAATCTTTAATTTCTTTTTTCTTTTCTTTAATTTCTTTATCAAGTTCAGTTTTCAATCTATGAGCTTCTTCCTTGGCTTCCAAAATCCCATCACGCTTAATTTTGTCAGCTTCTTTTTTCGCATTTTCAACCGATGCCAAAGCTTTTTTAGTAGTACTAAAGCCCCTTGCATAACTTAAAATTATCATTAAGATAATACCTACAAAAAGTCCAATTATAACTAGCAAAATGGAGAAAATAGTACTTGTCATATTATTACCTCCATAACTATAAGTGATTTGCATCACCTAATTCTATTTTATAAGTGTTTCACTAATAAGTCAAGAAAAAATCGATAAATAGCAAACTACTATTTGCCATTTTACTTTACTTGAATTAAATCTAAATCAATTAACATAAAAGCAATTAAAGATAAAGCTTTATAACAATGATTAATCTCAAACTCGTCTTCCTGTTTATAATATATCCTTTTATTATAATAAGCAAAATCAGATGGATCATAATTAAAAATGTTGTACCCTTTAAATATTTGATGCATATTGCAAACAGCTAATAAAAGTGTTCTTTCATTTATATTACTAATAGAATATTTTGACATTTTCCATGATTTTTTAGCCTCATCACTGGTACAAAAACTTTTTCTATAAAATTGTTTATCAAAATTAGAATTATAAAAACACTCCAAGCAAGGATAACTAAGTAACAAAATACCATTCATTCCATAACCAGGATTTTCCAAAGAATTAGAAAATGTGTTTAATGCACGTTCTACCACTTCTTTATCATTAGTATTATAATCCCTATCCCACAAGATATAAGTACGTGCATATCGCGGAACTCTACCACATTTTTGCTTTATAAAATCAAAAATTCTTTCCTCATACTCCAAATCCTCCAGCATCGTTTTTATAGAAGAAGATGAGGTGTTTAATACAGTAACAACAGAATTTTTCTTTGACTTACTTTGATATCTATCCAACTCGCATTTGTTTCTTTTTATAGGAATGTAATTGTAATCCAATATATTAGTAAATATATGTTTCAAAATAGAAAACTCATCAGATTCACCTTCTACAATAATTATAACCTCACCAATACTTTTATTTTTATCAATTTTTAAATTACTTGTCGTAGTGTGGCATTCCATCAAAAACTCCACCCAAATACATCTTTTCCAAGTTTTGTGATTCCCTAGGATTTTCGTCCGAAAAACGTTTAATTAAAGTACCTTTTTTAGAATCAAATTTAAAAGAATAAATTTGGTCAGGTCGTAACAAGTAATTATCTAAAATATTGGTTGAATGTGAACAAAAGAACAATTGAGAATTCTTACTATTATTATAAAAGTACTTGATTAATGCTTCCTCCAAATCATTATGTAATCCACTACTAAATTCATCAATTATTAACATACAATCATTCTCAGTCGCAAATAAAATAGGTAAAATTAAATTAAACAAAGAAGCATTACCAGCGGATTCTAGCTCCAAAGGGACTACTATATTAGTTCCTACTTTTTTAAAGCCAACATAATCATCATCATTTCTAATAACGACACTACTATCACTATTATGCATTTCCTTTGCAATTGCAATCTCGCTCATATAATTTAATTTATGTAAGAAATCATTTAATTTTGACAAATGTTTTTCCTTTAAAAACTCACGAATTGACTGTTGTTTAATCATTCCAACATTAAAAGAACAAATTTTTCTATCCAAACAATTTATGTACATAGAATTTTTCAAATAATTAAACCACTCATTTAAAATACTGTCATTCTCAAATCTAGTATTATAATACTCTTGTTTAATCAAAGATAATTGCAAATCTATTTTATCAATATCTTGATTTTCATCACGCAAATATACAGTTCCAAACTCCTTTGCCCTTTCAATAACAACATCATCATTTTTAAATAATTTTTCACTAATAATAAAATTGTTAGAAAATTTAACATCATATCTAATTTCATATCCTTTAACATCAAAGAAATAACTCAAGCTGAACTTAGTACCATTAGTATAAAATGATTTTTTACTAATAAAATCCTGCTCCGAATTTGTAAAAAATAAATCTAGCAATAATTTAATAGCCTCTAAAACTTGTGTTTTACCAGAAGCATTTTCACCAACAAACAAAGCTCCCTTTAAAACCCTATTCTCACCAACATTAGTATCTTCTAATATTTTATAGTTAGTAGCTTTAAAATCAAAAACAGTTTCATTAATAAAAGTTGTATAATCCTTTAAAATAATTTTGGTTAACATTTTCCCACTCCTTTATAGTATTATACTACAGTATGTAAAAAAAATACCAATATTTACACATTAAATGTAATTTTTTTACACTATTATACTTTGTTTTATTAATTTGTCAAATAAAATCGATAAATAGAAATTTTCTAAATACCGATTTTAATTTAAAATTACATAACAGTTTCTTCTTTTTTAACAGAATTATTTTTATTAATGTTATAAAATTCACGAACCTTTTTCTGAATTTCATCCCTAATTTTAGGATTAGATTTCAAATATTCTTTAACATTTTCTTTTCCTTGACCAATTTTTTCGCCATTATATGCATACCATGCACCAGACTTTTCTAAAATATTAGCCTCCGCCCCTAAATCGACAAGTTCTCCTTCTCTAGAAATACCAGTTCCATACATAATATCAACCTGGCAAGTTTTAAAAGGTGGAGCCATTTTATTTTTAACAACCTTAACATTAGTTTTATTACCAATAATATCAGTACCCAATTTAATCTGTTCACTTCTTCTAATTTCAAGTCTTATAGAAGAATAAAACTTAAGTGCACGTCCACCAGGTGTAACCTCCGGATTACCATACATAACCCCAACCTTTTCACGTAATTGGTTAATAAATATAGCTACAGTTCCAGTCTTATTAATAATACCAGCTAATTTTCTTAAAGCTTGGCTCATAAGTCTAGCTTGAAGTCCAACATGAGCATCTCCCATTTCACCTTCAATTTCAGCCTGTGGAACTAAAGCCGCAACCGAATCAATTACAATTACACTAATTGCTCCACTTCTAACTAAAGCTTCGGCAATTTCTAAAGCCTGCTCTCCATTGTCTGGTTGAGACAATAACAAATCATTAATATTAACTCCCAACCTTTCAGCATATTGTGGATCCAAAGAGTTTTCAGCATCGATAAACGCCACTTTCCCACCTTGTTTTTGAGCTTCGGCAATCGCATGCAAAGCAAAAGTCGTTTTACCACTAGATTCAGGCCCATAAATTTCAATAATTCTTCCCTTAGGATATCCCCCAATTCCAAGTGCTACATCAAGGGCAATACTTCCACTAGGAACAACATCAATTTCACGTTTTTCATTATCCCCTAAACGCATAATTGAACCTTTCCCAAATTGTTTTTCTATATCAGATAAAACTTGTTTTAATTTTTGATCAGCATCAGTAGTTTTTGTCATAATTTTTCCTCCTTAATTGAAACTCCTATGGTTACATTTTATAACATCAAAAATAAAATGTCAATACTTTTTCCGAACATTTGTTCAAAAGTTTAATAAACCATAAAAAGAAAAAAAGCCATTAAGACTTCATATCCTCAAATAATAAATGCTTATTAACTAAATAATATTGAACTCCTGAAATCACCGATAATATAGCAGCTAATATTAATAAGAAATCAGCAACCCTTAAATTCCATAATTCAAATGGCAAATTATAAAATAAAGTAAGTACTAAACCAACCATCATCGTTGCTGTTTTAACCTTACCAAGTTTGCTAGCAGCCACGACATTACCCTTACTTCCAGCCACCATCTTGATAGAATCAACAAAAGTGTCTCTTAAAATAATTATAACTGGAATAATTGGATGAATAAATCCTTGGGCACATAAAATAATAAGTGTTGCATTAACCAAAATTTTATCCGCAATCGCATCCATCATTTTTCCAAAATCAGTAACCAAATTATGTTTTCTCGCAATATAGCCATCAACAAAATCAGTCAAAGATGCAATTATAAATAAAATACCCGCAATCAAATATCTAACATCAACCCTTAAAGATTCATTAATAAATAATTGAACAACATCTATTCCCATTGCCGAAAACGGAAATAACAAAATTGCCACAATTACAAAAGTTAAAAATATTCTAAACATTGTCAGTTTATTAGGTGTATTCATAAAACCTCCTATTTTCTATCAGTTATGACAGTTCCTTCTACAAAATCATCTTCACCCGTATTTAAAGTAATAACAAAATATACAATTATTAAAATTAAAGCAACAACCAAACCATAAACCAAAAACGGTATTACCTTCATTTTATTTTTTTTATCAACTGTATAAGGAGACTTAATCGCCTTAGCTGGCTTCTTTTCTTTAGTTGCCATCTTAATATCATCTAAAGAAAGCCTAGAAGTATAATCAAATAAATACTCATTAAATTCATCCACCAAATCTTCCTTATTTAATCCTAAATATTTTGCATAATCACGAATAAAATACTTAAGATAAAACACATCATCGAAAGCTTCAGAATTTCCAGCTTCGATATTTTCAATTTGCGTTGGTCTAATCTTTAAATCCTCAGCAACTTCCTCAATTGAAACACCGATGCTCTCACGAGCCGTTTTTAACTGTTCTCCTATTTCCTTCATATTACCACTTTCCTATTATAAACAAAAATAATGTTTTATAAGCCATATTCTGTACCTATTACTAGGTGACAAACATCTATCTACCGGTTAAACCAGTCCCATAGAAAATTCGTATTCTCTTCTATTAGGTTCCCCTACCATAATTTGGGTTTCTTGCTTGCGGAGTTTACCACGTTTCACCCTTTTATTTCTAAAAGATTCGTCACTGCGGCACTTTATGTTCTAGGCCCTAGAAAACCCTTAGGCCATCAAACGTCGTCAGATAAATCTGCCATAGGTTATTTTTTCCCTATGCACAATCACTACAACCATCACAGGCTGTGCAAGTATGGACTTTCCTCTACATTACAAAGAATGCAGCGTTTGTCAAAACACTATTTATCGCCATAAATAATTTTTTCTAAATTAGATAATCTTCTAAGTAAATCAACATTACTAACGCCACCAGATTCAGAAGCCACATCCAATTTAGTACGCAAACTTCTAATTTCCTGTTTCAAACGCATATTTTCATCAATAAGTGATTTTTTATCTCTTTCATATTCACGCATAAGCGCAAACATCTCTTCATAATCACTAATAACAGTATCTAAAAACTTATCAACCTCTTGTGGTCTGTATCCTCTTGTATCGATTTTAAATTCCTTCTCCAAAATGTCCTTTGGAGTCAGAATAATTCTTTCCTGATACATGAACATCCCTCTTTTCCTATATTTACATTTTAAAGGAAAAAGAGTATATTGTCAATATAAGCATCATCGGAAATCAACCGAAAATAAAATATTTAAATTGATATATACAAATATTTATTGTATAATTAGACTAGGTGATAATATGAAAGAGCCACTCTTATATCGAGTAACAAGGCCAATAATAACTATACTATTTCATATTTTCTTTCACCCCCATATAATAGGTAAAGAAAATATTCCCAAAGAAGAAAAAATAATTTTAGCTGGAAATCACACCAACATCCTAGATAGCATACTCCTAATTTCCAGTACCAAAAGAACAGTTCATTTTTTAGCAAAAATTGAGCTTTTAAAAAGCCCTTTTGGGTTTATCTTTAAAAATATGGGCATAATACCAGTCAATAGAAAAGCTAAACATAATACTGCCGCCTTTGACGAAGCAATAACCTATTTAAATAATGACCAAGTCATCGGTATCTTCCCAGAAAGTACAATAAATAGAGAAAACAAAGAACCAACTCTACCATTTAAAAAAGGCGCTGTCAGAATGGCTTATCAAACAAAAAGTAAAATAATTCCCTTCTCCATAACTGGAAAATATAATATATTAGGAAAAGGAATAACTATCACTTTCGAAAAACCTTACATCATAACAAATGAAGACTATACAACAGAAACAGACAAATTAAGAAAAAAAATTAATACAATGATTATAGAAAGAAGGTAAAACGTGGAATTAATAGACAAAATAAAGAGGTTAAAAAAACCAAACGCTCCGTGGCACAAGTTTTATGAAAAAGGAGACGAAAAAATCGAATTAGACAATAAAACCATCTATGAATATTTAAAACAAGCCGCCGATACATATCCTAAAATGCCCGCCTTAGAATATTTCGGCAAACAAACAACTTATGAAAATCTTCTAAAAGAAATAAACACCTGTGCCAACTCCTTTAAAACATTAAAAATAAAAACAAAAGATATTGTAACCATTTGTATGCCAAACACCCCAGAAGCTGTAATATCATTTTATGCCCTAAACAAATTAGGAGCCATCGCCAACATGATTCACCCCTTATCCGCACAAGAAGAAATCAAAAACTATCTAATCAACAACCATACAAAAATATTGG
The DNA here is from genome assembly GCA_964652445.1 of uncultured Muribaculaceae bacterium. Lineage (GTDB taxonomy): Bacteria > Bacillota_I > Bacilli_A > RF39 > UBA660 > Coprosoma. The sequence goes on from CAZZCM010000005.1 coordinate 18,526, forward strand.
TCGTAATCGACATCTGTTACGAAAAAATAAAAAATATTATAAATGAAACCAATGTAACAAAAGTAATTATTGTATCAGCCAAAGATTCCATGCCAATTCTTTTAAATATTGGCTACGAATTAACCCAAGGAAGAAAAACAGAAAAGCCAAAAAATAGCGAAGAAAAATACATATCTTGGAAACAATTTATAAAATTAGGCAAAACAAAAGAAACTATCGAAACCTTTAAAGGTTCAAAAGACACCCCAGCTGTTATTTTACATTCAGGAGGCACAACTGGTGATCCAAAAGGAATCGTTCTAAGTAACGGAAACTTTAATGCCCTAGTACAACAAGCAAAGATAATGCTTAAAACAGTTAACCCCGGTGATTCCATATTAACAGTTCTCCCCCTATTCCATGGATTTGGTCTTGGAGTTTGTACCCACACCCCACTATGCTTTGGCGTCAAAGTTATTTTAGTTCCCCAGTTCAACTCAAGACAATTTGATAAATTATTACACAAAACAAAACCAGATTTAATCTTTGGAGTGCCAACTTTATTTGAAGCTCTTACCAACTGTCATAACGTAAAAAACTTAAACCTATCAAACGTCAAATATGTCGTATCAGGTGGCGATAGTCTACCAAAAAAATTAAACGAACGAATTAATAAATTTCTTTATGATCACGGCTGTACAGTAGAAATAATGCAAGGTTATGGCATGACTGAGTCATTAGCGGCCATTTGTAGTGGCTTTATGATTAATAAAAAAGGCAGTATTGGTGTTCCATTCCCAAGTAATTATTTCAAAATAATTGACCCAAAAACTAGAAAAACTTTAGGTCCAAATCAAGATGGTGAAATATGCGTCAATGGACCAACCGTTATGCTTGGATATTTAGACAACGAAATAGCTACTAATGAAGTTCTGCAAATTCATGATGATGGATACCTTTGGTTACATACTGGCGATATCGGATACATGGATGAAGATGGCGTCTTCTTCTACAAACAAAGACTAAAACGAATGATTATCTCTAGTGGTTATAATGTTTATCCAAGTTACATTGAAAACATCATTGAACAACACCCCGCAGTTCTTTCATGCACAGTTATTGGCATTCCACATCCATATAAAATTGAAGTACCCAAAGCCTTTATCATTTTAAAAAATGATTATCACGGAATAAATCCAAAAGGAAGTATTAAAAAATTCTGTGAAAAACATTTATCAAAACATTCAGTTCCATATGAATTTGAATTTAGAAAATCCCTTCCAAAAACCTTAATTGGAAAAGTCGATTTTAAAAAATTAATGCAAGAAGAAGCCGAAAAAAGAAAGAATGATTAACAATGAAAAAAAAGTACGCTTGTTATAAAATATTTAAAGTTATTTTAAAGCCAATATTTAAATTATGGTATAATCCAAAAGTGATAAACAAAGAAGCTATACCTAAAGAAGGCCCTATAATAATTGCTGGCAACCATAAACATGTGTACGACCAATGTTTAACCATCATTTCAACAAAAAGAACAATAAACTACATGGCCAAAAAAGAATACTTCGATGGCAAAATGGCCTGGTTTTTCAAATCAGTTGGATGTATTCCAGTTAATAGACAAATCAAAGACGAAAACGCCAAAAACAGTGCCTTAGAAATTCTAAACAATAATGGAGCTATCGGCATATTCCCAGAAGGCACAAGAAACAAAACCAAAGAATTTTTACTTCCATTTAAATTTGGAGCAGTTTCAATGGCTAAAAAAACAAATGCCACAATCATTCCATTTGGATTAACTGGCGATTATAAATTCAGAAGCAAAAACCTAACCGCAAGATTTGGAACACCATTTAAAGTAGCAAATATGACCTTAGAAGAAGCCAATGACAAACTTTATAATGAAGTAAAAAAACTAATGGAAGAAAATTTAAAAACAGAAAATTAATAATTTTTCTGTTTTTTTATACTTTTGTTCTATTAACTATGTATCACTATTAAAATAAAGTATAAGAAAAACAACGTAAAAGCCTACGAAATTTCGCGTCGTGTTAACTTTTTGCTTTTTATGACATAATGTGTCTAGTGGTGATATAATGATAAAAGAACATAGAATCAAAAAGGGCTATACCCAAGAACAGTTAGCAGAAATATTAAATATAAGCTGGCGACAATTACAAAGAATTGAAAAAGACGAAACCAAAACAAAAATTTCAACCCTGAAAAAAATCATCAAAGTCTTAAATATTCCAAACGAAGAAATCATCAAATTTTTCAAAAAAACTACTGACCTTTCCCGTAAGTAGCTCTTTTTATATGTCTCACATCATCAACCATCAAATCAAACAAACGATTAATTTTATTTATATCCATATCCCTCACCATCTTCATCCTAACACACTAAAAAAATAATTACATCCAATTCGACAAAACTAGTTAAAAGTAGAACTTATCTAATTTTCAAAATTTTATAGAAAAATTTCTATATTTATAGTATAATTATAATGGTGTTAATATGAAATATCCTATAGGGGCTAAAAAAAATAAAAAAAATTACAATTCACATGGTAACCGTGGCATGGGATTAGAAAACGATATCGAAATAAGTAATAACTATTACTTACAAAATGATATTGCCATTATTCATAAAAAACCCACCCCCATTACCATCTCCAAAGTAGATTATCCATCAAGGTTAGAAGCCGTAATCAAAGAAGGTTATTTTAGAACACCTTCAACAACTGATTATAACGGAATCTATAAAGGAAAATATATTGATTTTGAAGCCAAAGAAACAACCAGTAAAACATCATTCCCCCTAAGTAATATCCACCCACACCAGATAAAACATCTAGAAGCCATTTATAGACATGGTGGAATAGGCTTTCTCATAGTCCGTTTTACTAAACTAAATCAAACATTTCTTCTAGAAGTACAACAATTATTAGATTTTTTAGAAAACATTACTCGTAAATCAATCCCACTAGAATATTTTAAAAAAAACGGATATATAATTAAAGATAAATACAACCCTAGAGTCGATTATATCGAAATAATTGATAAGCTATATTTTAATGGAGGTACCCATGAAAAATAAGTTAAACAATATTATTAACAAATTAAAAAGAAATAAAAACAATACAAAAGTAAGAATTCCAACTATTGAAGCTAAAGAAAACAAAATGGAAAGTAGTGATGATATGACCAAACCCACACCAAAACATGGTAATAAAAAACACAAAAACCCAAACAAAAAGAAAAAAGGAAAAATAGTTTTATTAGTATTATTAACTTTTTTTATCATTTTTCTATTAGCCGCAATTATCTTTTTTGCTTATATTGCCATTAGTGCCGACAAATTCGATCCCGACAAATTATATACAAAAGAAGCTAGTACATTATATGATTCCGACGGCAAAGCCTTTGCTCATTTAGGAAGTGAAATGCGTGAAAAAATCGAATATTCACAAACATCAGAAGAACTCGTCAATGCCATTGTAGCCACCGAAGATTCAAGATTTTTCGTACATAACGGCTTTGACTTACCACGTTTCTTAAAAGCCTCATTTGGGCAAGCACTAGGTCAAAACGCTGGTGGAGCTTCAACACTTACCATGCAAGTTTCAAAAAACCAATTAACCTCAACTACATCTAGTGGCTTTGCTGGTATCAAACGTAAATTTACCGACATATACTCATCTATTTTCCAAATAGAAACCAACTATAGTAAAGAAGAAATATTCGAATTTTATATCAACTCATACTACTTAGGTAGTGGAGCATACGGAGTACAACAAGCCGCAAAAACATATTTTGGTAAAGAAGCTAAAGATTTAAATTTATCAGAAGCAGCTATGATAGCTGGATTATTCCAATCACCAGTTGCCTATGACCCAAATATTAATCCCGACCAAACAGAAGCAAGACGTTTAGTAGTTTTAAAACTTATGAAACGACACGGTTATATAACAAACGACGAATACAACATGGCTAAAAAGATGACCGTCGATAAAATCGTCATCAAAGGAAACTCATCAAACACCGATTCCGCACAATATCAAGGCTTCATCGATACTGTCGCTGTTGAAGTCAAAGAAAAAACTGGTTATGACCCATATTCATATTCCATGAAAATTTATACCACAATGGACCGTGAAAAACAAGAAGAAATCAACGAAATCATGAGTGGTAAAAACTTCACATGGGAAAATGATAACGTTGATGCAGGAGTCGTTGTTCTAGATACCAAAAAAGCTGAAATAGTGGCTGTTGGAGCTGGAAGAAACATCTCTGGAGCCAAAAGTTTTAATAAAGCCACCATGATGAAAAGGCAAATAGGTTCAACCGCCAAACCATTATTCGATTATGGTCCAGCTATTGAATATCTTGGTTGGAATCCTTCCCACCCAATCATCGACAGCAAACACACATATAGTGATGGAACCGAAATCAACAACTGGGATGGTAAATATAAAGGAATGATGACAATTCGTGATGCCCTAATCGATTCACGTAATATTCCAGCATTAAAAACATTCCAAAGTGTTAAAAATTCAGATATTAAAAACTTCGTAACTAAATTAGGATTATCCCCAGAAGTAGCATCAAATGGAAAAATCCATGAAGCCCACGCCATTGGTGGATATACTGGAGAATCCCCATTAACCGTTGCAGGTGCATATGCTGCCTTTGGTAATGAAGGTTACTACATTGAACCACATAGTTTCACTAAAGTAGTATTCGATAAAAATGAAAAAACTTATAAAGTAGAAACAAAGAAAACAAAAGTTATGAGCAAAGATACCGCTTATATGATAACAGACATGTTAGTTGATACCGGTCAAAACGCTCTAGGAAATTATAATAATATTAATGGTGCTCAATTTGCTGCCAAAACCGGTACAACCAACTTTGATGAAAAAACAATGAAAGCCA
>CAZZCM010000006.1:0-20320 GCA_964652445.1 uncultured Muribaculaceae bacterium
ACAATCCCAAAATTTAGGTTATATTGATAAAAGAGACCAAGATTTTATAGCAGATGAAAATCCGCAGGCAGCATACATTGCAGGACTACAAAGGGATGCCGCTTATAATAGTGCAAGGAATGATGCACATATATCACAAATGAGCAGTGATAAAGAGGCACAAATATATCATGCCGAATTAGATTTAATAAGGCAAGCCGCTGACACATCAGGTTATTATAGTGCTGGTGAAGGTACCAAAGAAGAAACCCAAAGACTAAAAAACATAAACCAGCAGATGGCCATGATACAATCTATTAAAGAACAAGCAGATTTCTCATCTCATATGCAAAAACCAGAAACGATGAGCACCGAGGAAATGATTGCGAATAATCAAGCACTATCGGAATTATATGAAAAATTAGGAAAATCAATCCCACAAGAATCTTATACTAATGATAACAATCATTTAAAATATACAAAATAACAAAAAAATCTATATATAATAGTAACATATCTCCTTCTAAATTGTTGTTACCACATGAAAAACCATAGAAATTGCAACCACACCTTTAAAAAAAAATCAAAATATGATATCATTATACTAGAGGTGATAGAGATGGCTACACGTATGCAAAAATATTACAAAAATGCTAGAGTAAATGCCAACACTAATTCCCGTAGTTCACGTAACAAAGAACTATACGGAGAAATATACACTGGTAGTAAATATTCAAACATTGAAGGAATTGCCTCTATCGATAATGCAAACCAAGTCGACATTACCAAAGTAAAACAAATGCTTGAAAATAGAGAAAATTATCAAAAACAAAGACAATACCGTCGTATTACTGGAGATTATAAACCAGAAAAACCAAAACCAATTATCCAAAGAACCTTTGAAGGTAATGAAGAGAAAAATTACGATATCAGAGATATCCTAAAAGAAGCAAAAGAAAATAAAGAACCCGACGATAAAGAAAGAGTATTAAAAAATACTCAATATAACATTTTAAAAAACATCGACCTCAAAAAAGAAATCAAAAAAGAAGATTATCATGATAGTGCAGAAGGTGAATTAAAAGAACTAATCAATACCATCACCAATACCAGTATGTTAAATAAAATAAACGATGTCGATTTAGCTGCCGATTTATTAAGCGATTTAAAAGATGATGATACTAAAATAGGGGAAATCAAAAACATCAAAGAATTAATTGAACAAGATATTCCACCAGAAACAAAAAAAGTAGACCCAACCGAGCCTACTTATGATCACTCCTTTTTCACTTCAAGCCTCAAACTTAATAAATCCGACTTCGAAGAAGAAAAAAAAGGAACAAAAATATTAAATATTATAATTGTATTAATACTAATTTCTGCTATTATAGTCTCAGCCACTATTCTTATTATGAATACCCTTTAACTTGCATCCAAGCATAATAAGTAAAGGAATAAAGAAGAAAATCACAAACATAATAATACACATATCTCCTTTAAAAAATTCATATGCCGAACCATTAGTATTAAAAATAAACTGATTAACTATCAGAATAACCAAACAAACAAAAATTTTAAAAAAATTGTTTGTTTTTTCTTTAGGCTTAAAAGTTTGTTCAAAAGTTCTCGTAACAAAATAAAGAGCAACCATAATCAAAACAAACAAAGCCAAAATCCATTCCATCGATAAAATACTTTCAACTCTATCAATAAAATTGCCAATTTGAACCTTTTTAAGCAAATGAAATTCTGGATATTCATACAATAAAGACATTTCAAGCCCAAAAATACCAATAGTCATAAAAGCCCCATTAATAATACTAAGCATCGCCAAAAAATAAAATATCAAACTCTTCTTAGGACTATAATCATTAAGCATATTTTTCGGGATAATTAGTAAAAAGAACAAAGGTAAAACATTATAAGCCACCATAATTAATGCTCCAATAAAAATAGAGCCAACACCATTATTAAAAAAAGGCTTTAAATTTTCCAAATCCACTCCACCACTAATTCCCAAAATAATAAAAATAATTATCATAACCACCACATAAAACAATAGCAAACTAGTCCTAGAAACCGCATTAATTCCTTTAAATAAACTATAAGCAAGCGGAATAATAAAAACAATAGAAATAACCCAAATTGGCGTCTTATACAAAAACTGAGAATTAATAAAATGCGTCATATCCAAAAATGCAATCTGTGCAAAAAACAAAACCCCTAAAGCCAAAACAACATTGACCAAATTACCAAACTTTCCAAATAAATGAACATTCAAATCACAAATATTCATATTTTCATCATAATTACGCAAACGTGAAAAAACAGCTATCGGAATAAGACCCAAAACTAACGCCAAAAGACCACTAGCCCAAGAATCACGCCCACTAATTGCAATCAAGCTACTAATACTAAGACCAATATAACCCGCCCGAATCAAAAACCACACCAAACTATTATATTCCATCGAACTTATTTTTCTCATGACCTAACCTCCTCAATAGTACGATTAAGCGAACCAGAAGATTCAATCGTCAAATCCGAAGAAATATCCACCTTTAATTTAGGATAATATTCATCATTCCACTTATTTTCAATTTTTTCCCATTTTTTCGGATATATGCCATATAACTTATTTCCAAAGCCAATCACATCACACTTAAACTCATTTTGTAATTTATTCAAAGTCCTATTAAGCTGTTTATTCAAAGACTTCTCCAAACTTTTCTCAAGCTTTTTGACCACCGCCGAATCTTCCAAATCAATCTTTCCATTAACCTCCGACACATAACCAGAACCCTTTATCTTAACCTTAAAATGATTAAAACTAACATTAGTAACTTTAGAACCAATTTCATCAGAAGAAAATACCACATCATTGCCCTCATATTTAAAATTAATTTTCACCTCATTAGCCACATTATTCAGTATATTAATCGACTGACTATCAGAACGCCCAACATAACCGACAAATTTATCTTCACGGAAAATAGCCGTATCATCAAGCTTCAAATAAGTCGTCGGTTCAGTTTTTTCCAAATTTTTTTCACTACTTCCTTTACTAACCTCACCACTAATCGAAATCGATGGTAAAATAGGGTCATATCCCTTAACCAAAACCCTCTCAATAAAAGGACTATAGCTAATAGTTGCCGTAATCGACTGTGAACTAATATTCGATTCAATCAAAGAAGAAATACTTTGTGAAGGCATAACCTGTAAAGGTTCAACAATCTTTAATATATTTTTCGCCTTAGTATCTTTCGCTTGCATCAAGTAAAATTGCTTACGCGTTTCTGGACTACGAAGTAACCAATCGGCTACAGTCAAAAAACCCTCGCGAGCAATATCTTCAGAAATAATAGCCACATTAATATGTCCATAGTATAAAGCCTTCGGTGATTTACTATCTACACTATTCGCCGCTTGAGTCAAAGTCTTACCCTTACCAGAATAAACCGTCGTCGTCGCTTGGCCCTCTTTAACACTAGTTTCAGATTGTGGAGAATTCGCAATCAAAAAACTAAGTTCATACATTTCATTATCACTCTTATCAATCGCAATTGCCGTAATAATAGCTAAATCATCAAGCTCACGGTAATTACTACAGCCACAAACCAAAAAAACACAAATAAGAAGTAAAATAACCTTATTTTTCATAACTTCCCCCTTGTTTAATAACATCCTCATTATTTAAATACAAAGGACGCTTAAAAATCCTTGGTAGTGGAAAACGAGCCACCGCATCCTTTTGGCTAGATTTCACAAGTGGACTAAAGGGAGCCGTAAAAGGAACACCAAAAGACTCCAAAGAAGACAACTTAAGAAGCCAAATCAAACTGGCAGCAATAAGACCAATTAGACCAAAAAAAGTAGAAGACAAAATAAAGATAAAGCGCCAAGCCCTAATACCATTCATAAAATCAATATCATTGAAAATCAAACTACAGATTGATGTAATCGCAATCACAATAACCGCAATCGGCGAAACAATCCCCGCATCAACCGCCGCTTGACCTAACACCAAAGCCCCAACAATGCTCATCGAAGTTCCCATATTAGACGGCGATCTAATATCACCCTCACGCAAAATCTCAAAAATAATCATCAGCAACAAAATCTCAAAAAACGTAGGAAAAGGCACACCACTCCTTTGAATGGCCAAAGAAATAAGCAGCTTATCCGGAACAGCCGTCTGATCAAACGTCGTAATCGCAATATAAATAGCTGGCGTAAACAACGTCACAACAAGAGCAAAAACCTTCAAAAATCTAGTAAAAGTAATATTAACTGGCTTTTGATATTGGTCCTCAGAAGTATGCATAAAATCAACAAAAACATTCGGCAAAATCAAAACAAAAGGAGAATTTTCAACAATTAAAGAAATTTTCCCATTTAAAATAGCTTGACATACCAAATCAGGCCTTTCCGTACTTAAAATCTGTGGAAAAACCGACTTATCTTTAAGTAAATACTCTTTAATATTTCCACTATCCAAAATACCATCAACATCAATACTTTCCAAAATTTTCTTAATATCCTTAATTACATTCTTATCCGCTACCCCATTAAGATAAGCAATACTAACCCGAGTTTCCGTACGTCTTCCAACCTTAACCTCATCAAACCATAAATTAGGATCCTTAATACGCTTACGCACCAAACCTAAATTTTTCGCATGACTCTCCGTAAAACTATCCTTAGGACCCCTTAAAATAGGTTCACTAGTCGACTCTGTAACCCCACGGTCAAGTTCCGCCCGTGTTTCCATCACAATTGCTTCCGAAGAACCATCAACCACAATAATTGTAAATCCACTAGATAAATAATAAGCAAACTTTGAAAAATCATTAATCGTCAAAACTTGTGAATTAAAAATTCGATTCTTCAAATGATTATAAATATTTTTATAAACATCACCATCAGTAAGAAAATCAATACTTTTTATAATACGGTCACTAATATCTCCAGGGCCACTAGAACTTTCCATAAATAAAACACCAACATTTACATCACCAATCTCAATAACCCTAGTATTTAAATCACTACTACCACCATATAAATTTTTAATCTGTTTAACTACAGAATTAACTTGCTTATTAATTTTTTCCATAAAATCACATCTTTCTTGGTATTATTATGGCAAAAAACCACCAAATTATAATTTAAAAAAACAAAATATGCTATAATAATAAAAGAAAACGAGGAGTAACCATATGAAACATGAAGTAACTTGCCTTAGATTAGATGATAAAGGTAGAGGCATCGCCAAACTAGATAATAAAATAATATTCATACCTAATCTTTTACCACATGAAAAAGCCAACATACAAATAACTAAAACCAAAAAGAAATACGCTGAAGGAAAAGTCATAAATATAATCAGGGCAAGCCAAAATAGAGTAATCCCAAAATGCCCTTATCAAAACTGTGGTTGTCAATTAAAACATCTAAACTATCAAAAACAACTAGAATACAAACAAAATAAAGTAAAAGACATATTAAAAAAATTTGGAAATCTAAACCCCAAAATAAACAAAATAGTTTACGATAATAATATTAACCATTATCGTAATAAAATAACCCTAAAAGTAAATAACCAACTAGGTTATCACAAGCCAAACACAAACGAATTTATTTCCATAAACAGATGCGAATTAGTAAGTGAAAAAACAAACAAAATAATCAACCAGTTAAATAAAGAAGACTTATCACAAGTAAAAGAAATAACCATCAAAGAATTTGACCAAACCATGATAATTATAGATGGTACTATGGACATAACAAATATACAAGAAAAAGTAGACACAATATATATGGATAATAAATTAATAAAAGGAAAACCATTTATCCAAACAACATTAAAAAACCTAAAACTAAACATATCAAAAGAATCATTCTATCAAGTCAATAAAACCATGACCGAAAAACTGTACGATATTGCCATAAATTATCTAGGTCAAGATAAAAATAAAACAGTCCTAGACTTATATTGTGGAACCGGAACCATAAGTCTAATTATCAGTCAATACTTCAAAAAAGTAATCGGTATTGAAATAAATAAAGAAGCCATAAAATGTGCCAACGAAAACAAAAAACAAAACAACATAACTAATGTAGATTTTATATGTAAAGATGCCAGTAAAAAAATAAAAAATTTAAAAGCCGATATGATTATTGTTGACCCACCAAGAAGCGGATTAACCAAAGAAGGAATCAACGACATCCTAAAAATAAATCCCGAAAAATTAATTTATATTTCTTGTGATCCCATCACCCTCACAAGGGACTTAAAATTATTAAATGAAAAGTACGACATAAAAGAAGTAACCCCAGTCGAAATGTTTCCAAACACATATCATATAGAAAATGTTGTTTTATTAGAAAAAGAAAAACAATCTTATAAAAATTAATCAGAAATAAGAAAAAACCAATAAGTAAAACAAATGTCAAACAAAAAATACTCATAAACAGAGTACTTTATTCCTTTATTAATCTATAAACATCAATACTAGGCATTCTAAACAACCTAAAATTGATCTCACTTACCCCAATTCCATTAGAAACATACAATTCACTATTTGTAAGACTATAATGTCCATAAGAATATTTATTCGCACCCTTAGGAACTAATAATTCATTAATCAAAGGTATGCCAACTTGCCCCCCATGAGAATGTCCAGCCAAAATCAAATCATACTTATTGTCCTCAAGTTCATCAATATAATCAGGCTCATGCATTAGTAAAATTTTATAAATAGGACCATCCTTTTCAAAAGAATTTATATAATTCTGAGTTTTTTGATTTTTATTAACAATCGATTCCTTGTCAACAAAAGAACTAACACCAGCAATTAAAATACTATCATAACCGTTTTTATAAATACTATCATAATTATTATTTAAATTCATAAATTCTCCAAGTGTAATAATATTTTCCCACTCATCAAATTTAGAATCATCTTCACCACTAATCACATACTTCCCACAACTAGCTGAGATTTTTTTAAGTTCATTAGAAATTTCATTTACCATACTAGTTGTCATTTTAGTCTTACTATCAATCAAATCACCAGTTAATACAACCACATCAGGATTTAATTCATTAATTTTATTAACCAATTTTTTCAAATCATCAAGTTTAAAATATTGTCCATAATGAATATCACTAATACCAACAATTTTAAACCCATCAAAATTATCTGTAATATTACTATTTTTAACCTTATGTTCATTAACCTTCAACTGTTTAGGTTCAATATAAGCCCCATAGGCATAAACAAATAAAATAATTAAAATAATAATAAAGATAAACTTAAGTAAGCTAAATTTCTTCTTCTTTTTCTTGCCCACTTTTATCACCTAACATCATTTTACCACAAACAAAAAAAAGGACAAGTCCCTTACCCAAATAATAATATAAACGTTTGTAAACTCATCAAAATGCCATTATGCATAAAATGAAAGCCCATCGTTACAAATATATTATTAGTTTTAGTAATCATATAAGCAAAAGCTATACCCATAGCAGAATAAGCTACCAAATATAACGCAAACAAATTACTATCAAGCATGCCAGTTAAATGAAGCCCACCAAATATTAACCCAGATGCTAAAATAAACAAAAGATTATTCTTAAAAATATTCCTAAAACTTAATCTAAAAACACTTTCCTCTAATATAGGTGCCAGAAAAACAGCGGCAATAAAAGTATAAATAGGATAATCAGTAAACTGTCCTCTAATCGCTGTTTCATTATCAGATGTATCTCCACCAAGAATCAAAATCAAAGAATTAGCAAGCATCATAATAATAACCCCAAGCAAATAATATTTAAAATTACCCGTAAAATAAGATAAATGATTTTTCCTTAAATCATCAAAAGCTTTTTTAAATTGCTCTTTAAAAATAAAGAAAATAATTAAAATAAGTAAGACCTCAGAGCCAATAGAATAAATTTCTTTCCATAATACATCTAAACTATCATAATGAAGGCCTAATAATTCCAAAGGTAAATCCCTAAATAAACTGACAAAAAAATAAATAAATATAACCAATATACCTTTAATAATATTTTTAATTCTTGCATCCTTTTCAAATGTAACCATTAACCTATCATCTCCATTCCTATTGTATCATAATTTCCCCTAAATACCACTAAAAAAATAATTTAACAACGCGCACAAAGAAGAAATTTATTTAGTGAATTTATCATAAATACTAGCCAAACCACATATAATTTGATATAATATAAATGACTTCATGAAAAACAAGAAGAGTGGGCATCCCCACTCTTTAATGTAGTAGGAGGAAAAAATGATTGAAGAAAAAGTTAGGGACTTATTAGAAAGCAAAATCAAAGAAGCTGGATATATTTTAGACGAAGTTATTTATACTAAAGAAGGAAAAACAAATACCTTAATGTTAGTAATCGACAAAGAAGGTTATATCAATATAAATGATTGTTTAGCCGTAAATAAAATAGTAAATCCACTTTTAGATGAAGCTGATTTAATAAGCGATAGTTACATACTAGATGTATGTTCAAAAGAGAAAGGAAGTGAGTAAAGTGGACGGAAAAGAGTTCAAAAAAGCTGTAGATTTTTTATCAGACGAAAAAGGAATCGATAAAGATACAATCTACGAAGCCATGGAATTAGCTTTAACATCCGCATATAAAAAGAATTATCACCTATCAAACGTTAGAGTTGATATCAACAGAGAAACAGGTGAGATTAAACTATTTTCCTATAAAACCGTAGTTTTCAATGAAGAATGGGAAAAAGAAGAAGGGAAATATGAAACAGAAATCATCACTGACGAAGACGGAAACGAAGAAGAAATCGAAAAAGATTATTACTTCGATGACCGTATTCACATCACTTTAGAAGAAGCAAGAAAAATAGTCAAAGACATCCAAATCGGTGAGACTATCGAAGAAGAAGTCACACCAAAAGATTTCGGAAGAGTAGCCGCTTCAACCGCTAAACAAGTAGTCGTTCAAAAAATAAGAGAAGCTGAAAGAGAAATCATCAATAACGAATTTGAAGATAAAAAAGACGAAATGGTTGTTGGTACCGTAGCTATGGAAGACGTAAAAAATTACTATATTGATTTAGGAAGGACACAAGGAATTTTACCAAAATCGGAAACCATACCTGGTGAAACAATAAAAATGGGTTCAAGTATCAAAGTATATATTAGTAAAGTTGAAAACAATTCAAAAGGACCACTTATCTTACTTTCAAGAAACCACTATGGCTTTGTCAAAAGACTATTTGAATTAGAAATTCCCGAAATAAACGAAGGAATTATTCTAGTTTACAGCGTTGCTAGAGAAGCTGGCAACCGTACTAAAATTGCTGTTTACTCGGAAAATCCAAACGTTGATCCAGTCGGCGCATGTATTGGTGAAAGAGGAAGCCGTATTAACCGTATAAGCGAAGAATTAAACGGTGAAAAAATAGATGTCGTTGCTTACGATAGTGACGAAGCCAGATTTATCGAAAACGCTTTAAGTCCAGCTAAAAATCTACACATTTTTGTAACCGACGAAAAGAAAAAAGAAGCTTTAGTCGTCGTTGATAACAATAACCTTTCATTAGCGATTGGGAAAAAAGGTCTAAACGTTAGACTCGCCTCTAGACTTACACACTATAAATTAGATATCAAAACCACCACCGAAGCTGAAGAAATGGGAATCAGTATAGCCTAATGAAACAAAGAAAAATCCCTATGCGTATGTGTGTAGTTACCAGAGAAAAATATCCAAAAAAAGAACTTATCAGAATAGTTAAAACTATAGAAGGTGTAGAAGTAGACCCTACCGGTAAAAAGAATGGTAGAGGAGCCTATCTAAAAAAAGACTTAGAAGTATTCGAAAAAGCTAAAAAAACAAAAATATTAAACAAAATTCTTGAAACAGAAGTTCCAGAACAAATCTTTGAAGATTTAAAACAAACATTAAATTAATAGAAAAGAGGTGCGTAATTATGATGAGTGTATTAGAATATGCACAGGACGTTAATAGAACAGTACAGTGGGTATTAGAAAAATGTAAAGAACTTAACATTGAAGTAACAACCGAAGAGGATTTACTAGATGAAGATGCCATTATTATCCTAGATAATAACCTAGAAACCGACGAAGAAATCGAAGAAGCCTACGAAGAAAAAATCATCAAACCAAAAACCCCTAATAAAAAAGCCAAAAAAGAAAAAAAAGCAAAGGAAAATACAGAAGATTTAGCCAAAAAGAAAAAAGAAATGTATAAAAACAAAGAAAAATTAAGTGGAAACGCTGTCAATGAAAACGTTGTTTTATACAAAGACGATATGACCATCGGGACACTAGCAGACGCTTTAAACGTTCCAAGTTCAGAAATAATCAAAAAGCTATTTGCTTTAGGACTTATGGTAAATATCAATAGTCCGATTTCCTTTGAAGATGCCGAAATTCTAATCGTTGACTACGGCAAAGAATTAAAAAAGGAGCAACAAGCTGATATCGCCAACTTTGAAGAATACGAAGTACTCGATAACGAAGAAGATTTACAATTAAGACCACCAGTAGTTACAATTATGGGACACGTTGACCATGGTAAAACAACATTATTAGACGCCATCAGAAGAACCAATGTTGTCTCAACCGAAGCCGGAGGAATTACTCAAGCAATTTCCGCTTATCAAGTAAAATGTAATGACCGTTTAATCACCTTTATCGACACGCCAGGACATGCTGCCTTTACGGAAATGCGTGCCAGAGGAGCAAGTATAACCGATATCGTTATTATAATCGTGGCTGCTGACGACGGTGTTATGCCACAAACCAAAGAAGCCATCGACCACGCCAAAGCCGCTGGAGTACCAATTATTGTTGCTATAAATAAGATAGATAAGCCAGAGGCCAATCCTGATAAAATCATGACCGAACTTGGTGAATATGGTTTAATGCCAGAAGAATGGGGTGGTGATACCATCTTCACAAAAATATCAGCTACTACCGGAGAAGGCATCAACGAATTATTAGAAAATATCTTATTAATTGCCGATATGAACGAATTAAAAGCTAACCCAAATAGATACGCTATTGGAACAGTAGTTGAATCAAGATTAAATAAACAAGTTGGTTCAGTTGTAACCGTTCTCGTTCAAAACGGAACCTTAAGATTAGGTGATCCAGTAGTCGTCGGAACATCATTCGGAAAAATTAGAACCTTAAAAAATGATAAAGGCGAAGAAATAACCGAAGCCTATCCATCACAACCAGTAGAAATCACAGGGGTTAGTGAAGTACCAAGCGCTGGTGATAAATTTATGGCCTTTGAATCTGAAAAACAAGCAAGAAGTATTGCTGAAGAAAGAAAAACCAAGGCTAGACTAAAAAAAGCCCATAAAAAGACCTCAGTTTCCTTAGATGATTTATTTTCTAAAATCGGTGAAGGTTTAAAAGAAATTAATATAATTCTCAAAGCCGATGTTAACGGAAGTGCCGAAGCAGTAAAAAATTCCTTAAACAAAATCGAGGTTGAAGGAGCTAGAATAAATGTCATTCGTAGTAGTGTCGGTGGAATAACCGAAAGTGATATCGTTTTAGCCAACGCTTCAAATGCCATTATCATCGGTTTCAACGTTCGACCTAGCAACATCATTAAAGATAAAGCCAAAGAAAACGGAGTTGAAATTAGATTATACGATATAATTTATAAAGTCGTTGAAGAAATGGAATCAGCCATGAAAGGTATGTTAGACCCAGAATTTGAAGAAAAAATTTTGGGAAACGCTGAAATAAAACAAATCTTTAAATTCTCAAAAGTTGGAAATATCGCTGGATCATTAGTAACCGATGGTATTATCAGCCGTAATAGTAAAGCCAGAGTCATCAGAGATGGAGTTGTAATCTACGATGGCGAAATCGGCTCACTTCAAAGAGAAAAAGATAGTGTTAAAGAAGTTAAAAAAGGATTAGAATGTGGAATTACCATTGAAAACTTCAATGACATAAAACCAGGAGATATTATAGAATCATATGAAATGGTTGAAATTAAGCGATAAAATTCGCTTTTTTTGAAACAAATTCCTTTGAAAAATCTCGACAATGACACAATTATTCCTTTGAAAAATCTCGACAATGGCACAAATATTCCTTTGAAAAATCTCGATTTTTTTCAAAAAACATGTATTTTTCACACAAAATAGTGTATAATGATAATGAGGTGTTTATATGTTAAAAAGAAAAATTACCACAAAATTGTTGGAATGGAAAGAAAAAGAAGACAAAATGAGTTTAATCATCAGAGGAGCCAGACAAGTCGGAAAAACATATATCATAGATAAATTCTGTAAAGAAAATTATAAAAATTACGTTTATATAAATTTTTTTGAAAATCCCGATTATTATGCAATTTTCGAAAATGGTTTAGATGCTACCAGTATAATAAAACAAATGACCATTAGAATACCCAATATAAATTTAGTACCCGGTGAAACAGTAATATTTTTGGATGAAATACAGGATTGCCCAGAAGCCATAACCGCATTAAAATTTTTAACTATTGATAAAAAATTTGATATCATCGCCTCAGGCTCTTTATTAGGAATAAATTACAAAGAAGTGCCATCGTATCCCGTTGGTTATGTAGAACATTTAGAAATGCATTCATTAGATTTTGAAGAATTTTGTTGGGCTAATGGATTAAGTGAAGAAGCCTTAGGGTATTTAAAAGAATATTTTGATAAAAAAGAACCAGTACCAAATTCAACTCACAATAGAATGATGCAGTTGTTTAAAGAATATATCATTATTGGTGGTATGCCCAAAGTAGTAAATGACTTTGTAAATAATCACAACTTTGCAAATGTTTTGAAACTCCAAAAAGATATATTAGAAGATTATAAAATGGATATTGGCAAGTATGCAAAAGAAACAGAAAAAGCCAAAATAAGAGAATGCTTTTTATCAATTCCTAAGCATTTATCAAAAGATTACAAAAAGTTCCGATATAGTTTAGTTAGTAGCGGTGGTAAAGCTGAAAAGTATCTAAGTAGTCTAATGTGGCTCTATGATGCCAACATTATTAATTTTTGTTATAATCTGTCAAAACCAGAATTACCATTTGAAGGTAATGCTAAAAGTGATATTTTTAAAGTTTATATGAGAGACACTGGGCTTTTAATGGCAATGTTAGAAGAAGGATCACAAAAAGAGATAATAGAAGGTAATTTAGGAATATATAAAGGTGCCATATATGAAAATATTATAGCTGATATTTTTACAAAACTAGATAAGAAATTATACTATTTTGAATACAATTCAACACTAGAAATAGATTTTTTCATCAGATATGAAAATAAACCTACCGCTATAGAGGTTAAATCGTCAGATAATACCAAGTCAAAATCTTTAAACTCTGTCATAAATAAATGGGAAGTTAAAGGAATCAAGTTATCATCAAAAAATATAGGTGGTAATGAAAAAATCCAAAGTTATCCACTTTATATGGCTATGTTTCTATAATAGAGAAAACAGTGTTAAAATTAGATTATGTGATATTATAGAATCTAAAATGGTAGGAATTAAGCGATAAAATTCGCTTTTTTTTACAAAAAAATACGGCAGATACGGAAAACATTCCGTTTTTGCCGTTGACATTTGAGACGTATCAATATATAATATAATTAGATAAGGAGGAATTAATATGCTAAATAGAGAAGCCGCTTCAAAAATAAAAAAACTAAGCAAAACTAGACGCGTCGTTTTAGTAACTGGTCCAAGGCAAGTAGGGAAAACCACAATGTTAAAAATGATAAAAGAAGAAAAAAGAAAATATATTTCCTTAGATGATTTAAATATTCGTAAACTCGCCCAAGATGACCCAAAATTATTTATGATGACTTATACGCCACCAGTTATTATTGATGAAATACAATATGCCCCAAATCTACTCCCTTTCATAAAACTAGAGGTTGATAATTCCAATAAAAAAGGGGAATATTGGCTTACTGGTTCTCAAAAACTAGAACTAATGAAAGGTGTTAGTGAATCACTCGCAGGACGTGTGGGCATATTTGAAATGAATTCACTTAGTTACGCCGAAAAACATAACTTCAAAAGTAATATATTCGACCCTAGAAAATTAAAGAAAAAATCAGCAATTAATCCGACAGAATTATTTGAAGAAATTTTCAAAGGGGGAATGCCAGAATATTATATAGATAACATAGACCGTAAAACATTTTTCGATGATTACATAAAAACATATATTGAAAGAGATGTCAGAGACTTAACCCAAGTTGGAAATATTGTTGCGTTTGAAAAATTCCTAGTAAGTGTTGCTGCTAGAACTGGCGAAATCCTAAATTACAAATCAATCAGTGAAGATGCTGGAATAGATGAAAAGACTGCTGCACTATGGATGTCCATTTTAGTTGCTAATGATATCGTTTACTTACTACAACCATATTTATCTTCAGAACTTAAAAGAGTTACAAAAACTCCAAAAATTATTTTTATGGATACTGGGCTTTGTGCTTATTTGTGTAAATGGGATAGTGCCGAAAGTTTAATGAACAGCTCAGTTGCGGGCCATTATTTAGAAAGCTTTATTATCAGTGAACTCATAAAAAACAAACGAAATTCCGCAGATAATTTTGATTATGATATTTATTTTTATCGCGATAGGGATGGAAAAGAAATTGACCTTTTAATTCAATTTAACAATACCATCTATCCATTTGAAATAAAAAAGACCGCCAATCCAAATAAAGAAATGATTAAAAACTTCAGTATTCTAAAAAATACAAAAAAAGAAATCGGCGAAGGAGGAATTATCTGCTTGTATCCAGATATTTACCCACTCGATGAAAATAACAAAGCCATACCCATTTCTTGTATATTTTAACTACGAATATATACACACAGCGATAAAATTCGCTTTTTTTCTTCATCTTTGCTATAATAAAAATATAGAAAAGAGGGATAATATGAGTATTAAATCTGAAAGAATAGCCGATAATTTAATCGAACAAATTAGCTATATTATCGCAAACGAAGTAAAAAACAAAGACATAAATTTCGTAACCATAACCGATGCCGAAGTTTCAAACGATTTAAGTTTCGCCAAAATATACTTTACCGTTTTAGACGAAACAAAAATCAAAGAAACCGAAACAGCTTTAAAAAGTGCCAGTGGTTTTATAAGACATGAACTTAGAGATAGAGTCGATATTAGACAAATTCCAGAATTAAGATTCATATACGATGAATCTATAGAATATGGAAAAAGAATCGAAGAAAAATTAAAAGAAATTAACGAGGCCAACTAAGGTCTTTTGTTCAATAAAAAACATACACCAAATCAAAACACCACTCTAATTTCTTGACAACCAAAGAAAAAGAACGATATAATTTAAATAAAAGGATGATATTATTATGAAAAATAAAGGATTTACACTAGTAGAATTATTGGCAGTTATAGCTTTATTAGGTATTATAGCTATTATTGCCTTTCCATATGTCCAAAATTCCATAACAGACTCAAAAGAAAACACTTACGAAGAACAAGTAAGAACAATTGAATACGCCGCCAAAAGATGGGCCACTGACAACAGCTCTGAATTAAGCCAAACTAATCCAACTTATAAATCAGTTACATTTCTTCAACAAAATGGCTATTTAACCAGCAATAGCGAAATATTAGATCCAAGGGATAATACAGAAATGAATGGTTGTGTAAAAATAACTTATGATAAAGAATACAAACAATATAATTATGAATACGGAGATGCGTGTTCATAAACACCAAACCAATATTAAAAAAAGTTGACGAAACAAAATAGTTGTGTTATATTTTTACTAATTGATGTGGAAAAATAATCAGTAGTTAATAAATTAGTAATTAGAAAGTTAGCGGTAGATGAAAGCTAACCAAGATTAATTAATGAAATACATATTTGGAATCAAAGCGGTTAATCCCCGTTACAAGATGAAAGCATAGAATACTATGGAAGTAAGGTGGTACCGCGTTCAAAAACGTCCTTACATTCATAGTATTTTGTGCATAAAAGGAGGAATAAAATGGAATTAAACAAATACATTGATTACACAAATTTAAAAATGGATGCTACCAGTAAAGACATCGCGAAACTCTGCAGGGAAGCTATGGAATATAACTTCGAAACCGTCTGTGTTCACCCATGCTATGTAACCCTTGCCAAAGACTTATTAGAAGATTCAAACGTTGGAGTATGTACCGTAGTTGGTTTTCCACTAGGTCAAAATACCCCTAAAACCAAAGCCTTTGAGGCCATTGATGCTGTCGAAAACGGAGCCGATGAAATCGATATGGTAATTAATATCGGGGCTTTAAAAGAAAAAGACTACAATTATGTAAAATCAGAAATCGAAGAAATAAGAGATTCCATTGATGGAAAAACACTAAAAGTAATTATCGAAACATCATTACTAACCAAAGCCGAAATCAAAAAAATGACTGAAATATGTAATGAGACATTTGTAAATTTCATCAAAACATCAACTGGATTTGGAAGTAGGGGTGCCTCCATAGAAGATATAAAAACAATAAACGAAAACAAAAACGAAATATTAGAAATCAAAGCTTCAGGTGGGATAAAAAATTACAAACAAGCCAATGAATTAATAAGTGCAGGTGCTACTAGAATTGGAACAAGTAACGGAGTACAAATAGTAAACCATAAATGTGAATGTGGTGATGATTGTCACTGTGAAGAATGTAAATGTGAGGAGGAATAATATGACATTATATGAAGAATTGAAATGGCGTGGCTTAATTAAAGATGAAGCTGGAGAAAATTTAGAAGAAAAAATAAATAAAGGTGGTATGACATTTTATTGGGGAACTGACCCATCGGCGGATAGTTTACATATCGGGCATTTATCAAGCTTGTTAACTGCCAAAAGATTAAAAGATGGGGGACATCATGCCATAATTCTAGTTGGTGGAGCTACTGGAATGATAGGCGACCCAAGACCAACAACTGAAAGAGAAATGCAAAGTAAAGAGGCTATTCTCGCCAACTATAATTCCCTAAAAAAACAAATCGAAGGATTATTTGGTTACGAAATGGTTAATAACTATGATTGGTCAAAAGATATAAACTTTATCGATTTTTTAAGAGATTATGGTAAGTACTTTAGTATTAATTACATGTTAAACAAAGATATTATAAATCGAAGGTTAGAAACTGGAATTACATATACAGAATTTTCATACATGATAATGCAAGCATTAGATTTCCTTTGGTTATTCGAAAATAAAAATTGTAATATGCAAGTGTGCGGTTCAGATCAATGGGGAAACGTTACAGCCGGTGTAGACCTAATTAGAAAAAAGACCGGTAAAGAAGCCTATGCCTTTACGATGCCATTAATTCTAACCAAGGATGGTAAAAAAATAGGAAAAAGCGAAGGAAATGCTATATGGCTCGATAAGACCAAAACCTCAAGTTATGAAATGTATCAGTATTTCCTAAATTCCGATGATACAATGGTAATCGATTACCTAAAAGTATATACTTTTTTAACCCCAGAAGAAATAATGGAAATCGAAAAAAGACATCAAGAAAAGCCAGAATTAAGAGAAGCTCAAAAAACACTAGCTAAAGAAATAGTTACTTTCTTACATGGAAAAGAAGAAGCCGAAAAAGCCCAAAAAATGAGCGAAGCACTATTTAGTGGAAAAGTAAAAGACCTAACCAAAGAAGAAATAAACGATATCTTCAAAGGCGTTTCAACATTTGAAACCAAAGAAAACAAAAACATAATTGATATGTTAGTCGAGGCCAATATTGCCTCAAGTAAAAGAGAAGCCAGAGAATTTGTAAACGCTGGAAGTATAACCATCAATGAGGAAAAAATAACCGATGAAGGTTACAACATCAATAAAAACATTGCTATTGACGGAGACGTCCTAGTTGTAAAAAGAGGCAAAAAGAAATACTTTATAGGTAAAATAAACGCATAAAAAAATGCGTTTTCAAATATAAAAAACTTGACAACTACACGGAAAAGTGATAAAATTTCCGTGTGAAAGTCAAAAAGAGAGGTGACAATGCATGAATAAAAAAGTATACGAAACCATAGAAAAAATAAAACAAAAAAATAGTAATGAATATTTCGAATCATTAATGGCCTATGAAAAAATAATAATCATTGGACAGAATAATAATGGCTACATAACCTCCAAGCAAGTCAGCGCACATAATATAAGTAGAGAATATATAAGACTATTAGAAAAAAAAGGGGCGATTCAAAAAGTAGAACGAGGTATATACATTCTCAAAGAAGTTATTCCCGATGATTTCTATATTTTCCAGCTGAAATACCCAAAAACCATTTTTTCTCACAGTACTGCCCTTTATTTTCATGGGCTTACCGAAGAATTACCATACCGATATGATATAACCTGCCCAAGAAATTATAATGTTAAATCAATAAAAAATAACAATCTATATTATGTTGATAACAATTTCATTAATCTAGGGAAAATAAAAATCCAAACCAAATATGGAAATCAAGTAAATATATATGATATTGAAAGAACCATTTGTGATATAATAAGAAATGAAAATAGAATGGATGAAGAACAAAAGAATAAGACAATAAGAAAATTAGTAGACCAAAACAAAATAGATATGCATAAGCTCACCGACTATTCAAAAAAATTAAAATGCCATGAAAAAGTAATGAAAGAAATGAGATATTATGACGTATAGTCAAAGCATAAAAGATAAAATCCAAAAATTATCAATAGAAAAAAACATTAGCTTCAATAGTTTACTCCGTGAGTATATGTATGAAAGATTTATAGAGAGATTGTCCATTAGTAAATACAAAAATAACTTTATTCTAAAAGGTGGCTATTATTTGAGCATTATCTTCGGTATAGAAAATAGGGCAACAATGGATATAGACACGTGCCTAAAAAAAATAAAATTATCACAAGAAAATCTTTCTAAAATAATAACAGATATCATAAATATCAATATAAATGATGGAACAGTGTTTCACATAGATAACATAAACTTAATAAGAAAAGAAAATAAATATAGTGGTTATCGTGTCAGTATAACTGCCAAAATAGACAAAATAAGAGAGTCATTCCATTTAGATGTAGTAACTGGTGATATCATAACCCCAAAAGCAATAACTTATAAATATAGAACCATGTTTGAAAACAAAGAATTAGAAATACTTGCCTATAATTTAGAAACAATATTAGCCGAAAAACTAGAAACCATTTTAACTCGTGGTGAAAAAAGCAGTCGAATGAAAGACTACTATGATATTTATCTAATAATGCAATTAAAACATAATCAAATAAATAAACAAGATTTAAAAAACGCCACAAAAAACACCTTTAATACCAGAAAATTCAACAACGATATTATAAGCAGCTTTAAAGATATCGAAAATAGTAAAATATTAGAAGCAAAGTGGATAAGCTATGCTAGAAAAAAGCAATTAAAAAATATAAACTATAAAGATATAGTTAAATGTATTGATAAACTAATAAATGTTATCACACCAAAAAACACTAAAATTCCTATATAAAGTCAAAATAAGGAGGAGTATAATGATAAAGCAAAAAGAAACTGGAGAGTTAATAATTATATCTGCCCCAAGTGGTTGTGGAAAAGATACAATCTGCAAAGAACTCGTTAAAAGAAACAAAAATCTGTGGATTTCAATTTCATGTACAACAAGGAATCCAAGAAATAACGAAAAAGATGGGCAAGATTATTATTTCATAACCAAAGAAGAATTTAAAAACAAAATAAAAAGAGACGAATTTTTAGAATATGCTCAGTATAACGATAATTATTATGGCACCCCAAAAGATAAAGTAAGAGAAAAACTAACAAAAGGAATAGATGTTCTATTAATAATAGAAGTCCAAGGTGCTTTAAAAATAAAACAAAAAGTAAAAGATGCCTTATTCATATTTATCTTGCCTCCTTCATTAACAGAATTAAAAAATCGTTTAGAAAAAAGGCAAACCGAAACCAAAGAAACAATGTTACAACGTTTCAAAACAGCATATAAAGAATTAAACGAACTATCAAAATATAATTATGTAGTCATAAATGATAATGCGGAAAATGCCAGTAAAAAAATAGAAGCCATAATAATGAGCGAAAAATGTAGAGTTGATCGTATAGAAGAAGTCTTCCTAAATACTAAAGAAGAAGAATTTCACGAATTACTATTAGATGATAAAAAATTCCTAAACGACAAAATCAGTGATAAAATCTAGAAAAAATCTAGATTTTTCTTTTGCCCTACAAATAGATATTAGGCG